>CAZFLF010000317.1:0-7369 GCA_964519825.1 uncultured Pirellulaceae bacterium
GCTGACGTACCACACGTAAGAGTGTCTCATGCGGAGTCGTCAACAACTCCTCGTATTTGACTTGCGGGACGTCTTTGTCACTCCATGATTCAACAAAGTCACTCCAGTTGAAACGCATCGACCAGCCTGCGCGAGGAAACTCACGAAACATATACTCGATGAATCGGGGTAGGTTTTCGCGAATATCGTCATAATCAGCGAATCCCAGTTGGCGTCGTGTGTTTTCCACTGCGTACCGTAGATTTCCTTCGCCCGGGAACAAAAAGAAATAGTAAGCCGATACCATGACGTCGCGCCCGTCACGGAAGATCGCGACGGAATTTCGAAACCGGCGACTATACAAGTGATGACCTCGCATCACACAAGTCTGGAAGCCGTGATTCGTCCATGGATCTGGAAACGGCACGTCCAAGCATTCCGCGAGCATTCTGCTAAACCACGTGCCTCCGGATTTGGGAAACTCGGATACCAGGTACAGCGGGAGTATCCCAGAGAATCCATGCCATAATATGAGACGTTTGATGGCGCGCAGTCTCACTGTAAACTTGGATTGTTGCACCGTTTTCTTGGTAGCCTTTTGGTCAGGAACTTCAGGCATGTGGACCTCAGGTAAGTTGCTGGGCACCCTCCGGCAATTCGAGCCAAACGGTACCGTGGACGTAGTCAGGGTAGCTCAACACGATGCGGACCAGCGACGAACCCGCTCGCATCGAGAATCAAAACCGTCGTTATTTATTCCGTTTTGCTAGAACCTTCGCCTCGTCACTCTTTTTCCCCAGCTTGTCTCGACCGTCCGGGGACGCGCTTCCGCGCTTTGGCTCGTCGTCGGAGGGAATCAGCCCCAATTCCTGTTTGATCTCCGGCAATGAAATCAGCAGCTCCTCCGTTTCGCTGACCGTTAACAGTTCCCTGCTGTTCGAGGAATAGTCGTCAACGGTTTCCAGGTCTGGATCGCCTTGTGTCACGTACTTTGAATAGTCGAGATCGCGGTCGTCCATACGAATGCGGTAATAATCGCCCATGTCCTCTGCGCGACGGAGTTCTTCCGCGCTGGCGAGGGTCTCGTGCATTTTCTCTCCGTGCCGCATGCCGATGCGCCGCATAATGGACTTGCTTTCGAACAGGTTCTGCACTGCTTGCACCAAAGTCGCAATCGTCGAAGCGGCAGCCTTTTTGATAAAGACGTCGCCTTGCTGCGCGTGTTCGAAGGCAAACTCGACCAGGGCAACGGATTCGTCCAGTGGCATCATGAAACGAGTCATCAATGGCTCAGTAACCGTGATTGGCTGATTCTGTTGGCACTGCCGGACAAACAGTGGGATTACGGAACCGCGTGAGTACATAACGTTGCCGTAACGCACCGAACAAATCCGCGTCTCACTCGTGTTTCCGAGCCGACGCGCTGCGGCTTGTGCTACTTTTTCCATAATGGCCTTCGTAAGACCCATGGCATTGACTGGATAGACTGCCTTGTCGGTTCCCAGACAAACCACGCATTCGACGTAGTTTTGAATGGCCGATTCAATCACATTGGAGCTACCCCAAACGTTGGTCTGGACGGCCTCCAACGGAAAGAACTCGCACGACGGAACTTGTTTTAATGCGGCAGCGTGGAACACCAGGTCAACTCCGCGCATCGCGTTGTCGACACTATCACGGGACCGAACATCGCCAATATGGAATTTCAGTCTGGAGTCCGCGAGCTGGATCCGCATCTCTTCCTGTTTGCATTCATCGCGGCTGAGAATGCGGATCTCGCGACAGCCTTTGCGAAGCAAGTGCTTCACCATCGTGCGTCCGAATGAACCTGTCCCACCGGTCACCAACACAGTCTTGTCTTGCATCACACCCTCATCTTGTAGCGAACTTTCTTCTTGCATCGCATTTGGTCCTTCTCGTTAAAGGAAGAGCCACGCACCGTTGGCGGTGCCGAGTTTCAATTCTGGGCCGCACGAGGCTCAGTTTTCCCAATGATCAAAATCAATAGGCCCATCGGAATAATGTCCAACGCTGTTTTGAGAATACCAGTTCCTAAATCGCTTCCGAGCGTAAACAACGTGAGCCTCGTGACAACAAGTGAATAGATCAGCACGGCGGTTGGATTATCGCGATAAGGGAGAAACGCTGTGTACAGGTTCCTCAGCACCACGCCCATCAGGAACATTCCCAGACAGACGCCGGTCCATCCAAAGTTCCAATACAATTCTGCTGGGAGACCGAGCGTCACGCCACTACGATTCGACTTGGCACCATAGACATGCCGGTTAACATAGACGCCTCTTTCATTCCAGAGCGGCTTCCCGGGCCAGACACTTGTTGGAATTGGCGCGGCGAGCCACCCCACCAGGGTTTCACCATTACAGAAGTCCAGCTGGTGCGGCACTGCGTTGATGATGAGCGCCATTTTCGTCACATCCATCAGATCACGGCCCACAACCGTCTTTTCGACCAATTCCCACACGCTGTGTTGTTGCTGGGCTCTCACGCTTAGTTGAATCAGGAGCAAGGTACTCCCAATAGCCATCGCGACAGCGACCTTCCACAGGTGAATCCGATCCTTGAGATAGTAGGTAATAATCACTGCATCGAGTACGACAAGTGCCACGCTTGCTCGACTATTCATGAAAACAAACACGGCTAATGCCTGCATGCCCGCCCACGCCGTGACAAGGCCTTGCAGAGAAAACAGACTCTTTTTTCGATGAACGAGCCAGGCAAGGTTGAGGAAAAACGCGAACTTGGCGAAGGCCGCTATTCGGTAATAGTAATAACTCGCAGATTGCAGCGTTTCTTCTCGATAGTCGGTTCCCGACTTCTGGTCGCGCATGTCTATGAAACGCTTTTGCGAAAAGGTCTCCAAAGAAGTGAGACTGACATTGATGGACCGTGCGAAAAGGACAAAGAAGACTCCGGCAACCACAATGATGATAACGGAGACCACAGCCAGCCGTGTCGGGCTCCAGAATTGGAACTTCGCTAGTGGGAACGAACCGAAAGAAACGTGCTGACGCCTCCGCCAATACCCCAACATGAAACAAACCAGGCCGACTGCCACGACGGTGGTCCCATACACTAAAACCGAGGGTCTCGCGCCGTTCAACAGGTCCTGGTCTACGTAATTCCGATGGCCGGTAAATGCCAACACGTACATGAGCTTAAAGGAAAATCCAACGACGGTCATTAGTACAACGAGCGTCAACGGTTCGAAGAGGCTGTAGTCCTTCCAGCAATAAATCGGTGCAGCGACAGCAGCGAAAACCAGCAAGGAAAGTAGGCCGAGTACGACGTCTCCCGGTCCCTTCACGACCAAAGGAAACGCGATGACCAACGCAGCAAACACGATCGCCAGGAGAATCCGCAAGATCAGCGTTGGGTAGTTCTTCAGAACCGAAAGTGGATCTGAATGTTCCATAGCAGTGCACGTCGCTTATCTTGAGGAAAAATCAAACAGGAACAGCGGCGCTACGCCAAACATCGCCTACAACAGACGACATGGACGAGGCCATTAGTAAGTTGCTTATCCAAGTCACTTAGCATCAAGTTCTTGATGGTACTAAACCTCATTGGCTGGCAAGTGTTCATTGACGGATCGGCTCGATCAATGGGACGTTATCGTGGTCATCGGTACCCATCGAGGGTTGTCGTGCATTACATAACAGGGGCCGGTTGGCGGGTTTGCGATGAGACTCACGCTGCCGCCAAAGTAACGTCACTAGAATGCCCAAAAGCGCTGCCAAGAGCAGTGCCTTCGTGCACAGCGTCGCTGCCGGAGAAAGTACAGGAAGCACGCAGCCAAGCAGGCCCACTGCGGTTGCCGCGAGCCCTCCACCTAGCAACGTCTCCCACTGCCACCTTACTCGATAGTACCGACACATCCACACGAATGCAAACGCTGCCAGCACGGTATAAGTGACGACGACGGAAATGGCGGCACCCAGGATGCCCAGGCGAGGTATCCACCACAAATTGAGACCGATATTGATCGCCATCGCGGTCAGGGATGCGACGGAGAGCAGGAAGTTCTTGCGTTCATAGAGGAGTGGTTGGTTGAAGGCCATAAACATCGCCTGCCCAACCAGACCGACTACTATAATGCGCATGACCAGTACAGCGTCTTCGTAACCTCCCCGGGTGACGAGCCAAATGGCTTCTGGCGCAAACGTGACTAAAGTAGCTGCCACGAAAAAGGCAATCGAAAAAAAATAAGAAGCTGTCTGCGCGTACTCCTGTCGACCTTTGCCTGCACTTGCCAGGCGAAAGAAGCTTGGCTGCCATGCGGCTCGCATCGCCAAGGCGGCCACGGAGAGCATCGACGCCAAGGTATATGCCAGCTCATACGTACCTAACTCGTTGAGGCTAATAAACTGTTGCAAGACCACACGATCCGAGAAGGCGATTGCCCACATTGAGAACGTATGCGGGATCAACGACGAACAGTATCCGAGAACTTGCCGCCATGCCACCGCCCGAAAGCTCGGAAGACCGGCCGATCGCAACAAAAGCGCCGAAACCAATGTCCACACGACGTAAGATATGACTTCACCAATCACCACACCGGCGACGCCGAGTTGTCTTATGGACACCAGATAGATAATAAGGGACGTAGTCGTTACAAATTGCAGGAGGGTAAATGTCCGATAGCGCACCGGCTGTTCGCGGATCATATACCAAGATTCAATAATGTTGAAACCCGCGCGTAGAAACCCTGAAAACATGGTCATCGCAATGAGATACACAGGGATGTGCGGCATGAACGAGGGAGCCGCGACGTAGCTGAGACCGATCAGGAGCCCGCATGGGGCCAGCATGATTCCCATCCGAGCCCACCACATCGAAACAACGAGACGGTCCGCCTGGCCTTTGTATTCAAAATAGAATCTCGGTACCGCGAGCCCAAAGCCAAAGGCGAAAAGCGTCCACGAAGCGATGGAAATGGCCTGCAAGACGCCCAGGGTCCCAATTTCCGTCTTGCTTAGAACATAAACGTAATAGGGAATCAGTATAAAGCGCGCGCTTTTCGTGAGCAGATCCCCGATCGCGTAGAGCGAGGATGACGAAAGAAAACGTCGCAGATTGAGTCCCCCTGGTGGCACGTGAATCAACCCTAAAGTTGGACATCCGTTGCGAAAAGGGTGCTATTCCAGGGATTCATCCCGATATGGGTTTGGGTTCGGACTCTTCTTCAAGGTGCGTCAATCGCTCCCGTCGATCGCGATCGCCACTCCCGTTCAGGTATTCGGGAACAAGTATGCGAAGTTTGTGGCAGATCAATTCGTTGGGAGCATCCACAAGTTTGACAAGTTCCGCCAGTTCACGTTTCACTTCATCCATGTCGTACGGGCGGTGATAAGCTGCGCGAACCTTTATGTGGGCCGTCGGCAACGTTTCCTCGTCCTCGAAGTAAAGCTCCTCGTACAGTTTTTCCCCGGGACGGATGCCCGTAAAGACAATATCTATGTCGTCCGGGGTAAGACCGGAGAGGCGGATGAGTTCGCGTGCCAAATCAACGATGAGAACTGGCTCGCCCATGTCCAGGACAAAGATCTCCCCGCCGCGTCCCATAGCGGACGCCTGGAGTACGAGCTGAGATGCTTCAGGGATGGTCATAAAATACCGCGTCATACGCGGATCGGTCACGGTAATCGGGCCCCCCTGGCGAATCTGCTCTTGGAAGATGGGAACCACGCTGCCTGCGGAGCCCAACACATTTCCGAATCGAACTACGACAAAGCGGCTTTCCGATTCTTGTGATAAAGCATGCACATACCGTTCTGCCAGCTGCTTTGATACGCCCATTACGCTCGACGGATTCACCGCCTTGTCGGTAGAAATCAGCACGAAACTTTGCACGCCGAATTCATGAGCCAGGTCGGCCAATCGTTTTGTACCAAAGACATTATTCTTGATGGCCTCACCAATGTTGTATTCCATCAACGGCACTTGCTTGTGGGCGGCCGCATGAAAAACTACATCGGGACGAAAGTGAGAGAACAGTTTGTTCATTCGATTCGAGTCGAGGATATCGGCGATGCACGGAAACAACCCGCATTGCGTGGGCAGGCTTCGCAGTTCGCGCTCGATATGAAACAGACTGTTTTCGGCCTTCTCGATCAGGACCAGCGTTTGCGGTTGAAATCGGAGAACTTGACGACAGATTTCTGACCCGATGCTGCCGCCCGCACCGGTAACCATGACGCACTTGTCGCGCAGCATGTCGGAGATCGCTTCGGAATCGAGGTAGACCGGATCCCTCCGCAGTAGATCGTTGATATCGACATCGCGCAAGTGGATCCGATGGTCAACCTTGAGTAGCTCACTCAGCCCGGGCAGGACTTTAACAGTCAGTTTACCGGCCTCGCAGCTCTTCATTAGCTCGCGCATTCCTTGCCCCGTCAGGCTCCCGGACATTACCAGGACGTGTTGCGCGCGGCAGGTGTGAGCGATTTCTCGGATATCTCGCATGTGCCCCAAAACAGGGATACCACTCAGTCGCGACCCTCTTTTCGAAGCATCCGCATCAACAAATCCGACGACTCGGTAAGGCATTCGAGAGTCCGTGTGAATGCGACTGGCGAGGATTGCGCCGAACTCGTCAGCGCCGACAAAGATGGCCTTCGAGCAGTCCTTTCGGCGGATGATCGGCCAGAAATGCTCCCGCGAAAAGCGGATTGACGATCGCAATCCACCAAACAACAAGACTGTAAATCCCAGATCCATGAGCAGGACAGAACGTGGAATCTGATAGGTTTCGAGGACTAAGTAGTCAATCCCCATCACGATCAAAGTTGACAAAGTCGAGGCACGCAGCAGCGCGGTCAAATCGGCGAACGTGACATACCGCCACCAACCAAAGAAATTGCCAGTCAGACAAAAGACCGTCAACTTCACTGCCGCAACCCACGGGATAGTCATCCAAAAGATTGACACCATCCTCGGTGGAATTGAAAAGTCGAATCGGAGCGCAAACGCTACCGCAAAGACCGTGGCAAAACCCAATAGGTGAACTAGGACGAGGACAAATACCCGGCTGAAAACGAGAACGCGCGGGTATGCAGGCTCCGTAGGGGCCGCGACGGACGCTTCCGACATGGTAAATGCCTTGTTGTTTGAAATCACTTAGGTCTGCTTGGCCGACGGAACTAGCCGTCGGAACGCGCGGCGCGTCCTGCCCCGCATCACGAATCATTCGCCAGCACTTCCGCAAACAAATCCCCGACGCATCAGCGACATTGGTCAAATACAGCGCGTCGTTTGCGGCTGCCGATCCGCCACATCAGATTCCTTATAGTACTTGAAATCTCAACTCCGTCGACGTATTCGTTTCCGCTTGCAACTTATGAGCCGTACAGATCTTCATAACTGTAAACAA
>CAZFLF010000318.1:0-7349 GCA_964519825.1 uncultured Pirellulaceae bacterium
CGTGTTGGTACCGATACTTGCGGGCATTTCACTGCGTTGGGCTGTGGGAGCAGCTCGGGTTGTTCCCGCCCAATCGAGTCTGAAGCTGATTAATTTAGCCTGCCTGCTGATCTTGAATTACTCCAACGCGGCAATATCGCTTCCTCAAGTCGTGGTCCGAACCGAAAAGGGATTTTTGTTATTGCTGATTGGCGTTACTGGCCTCATGTGTGCGACCGCCTTTGGGGGGGCGTGGCTCGTTGCCAAAATGATGCGAGCCGATGTCAGTCAGCGATCAGCCCTGCTGTTCGGTATGGGTATGAACAACAATGGAGTCGGGCTGGTTTTGGCTTCACTGGCCCTCGCGGCAGATACTCGCGTCCTGCTCCCGATTATTTTCTACAATCTGTGGCAGCATTTGATCGCCGGCGGAGTTGATCACTGGGTCTGTCGCGTGCAGGCAGACGGCAGGGGAGCTGGCGCTAAGGCAAGGTAGTGCTCTGTACCTCTTGGATTAATGGATGGGAGGGAGAGGCTCCTGCCGAGCCGGAGTTGGTTCTGGCTCTAGCTTTTACCTGCTCCGGATCTTCTTGGACTACCACCATCCAGCCCGTATCACGAGCTTCCGGTGGTCGACTCTCGATCCGTACTGGTTCAAAAGCAGCCGTAACCGCTGGACTCCCGTTCGGCGCTAGTGGATCGGCATAATCGGTTGCGATGCTTCCAGCCAGATCGATTCGCTCCGTTGAAGGTACCGCATTGTCAGTCGCCGGCTGCGCGATAAGCCCCGCCTCGCGACTTCGCAGCTTTCGCAGGCGTTGTAACTGCTCGACGCGTGCGGGACTGACGCGGAAGAACGATTCATCCCCGGCGGCTAGCCGGCGTTGCTGGGCCTGCTGGAGTTGAGCGTGGTGCAGGATCAAGCCGTTGCGAGGTTCGCCTTCGATCTGATCTTCGCGAGTATCGATGAGCACGGCGATCTGTCCGGCATAGAGGCCCGTCTGCAACTCGCGAAACGCACCCAATTCCAGGGACATCCCTAACACTCCGAGGCAATCGCCGAACGACTCGTTGTCCTTCCAAATCGGAACCGAGAAGGACACTTTGAGGGTGCCGGAGGCGGTGCTGAGGTACACGGTGGAAAGATTCACGCCGGTGATCGGCTTCACCTCATCGGGCATCTCTTTCGGATCTAAGTCTCGTGGACCGCCATGAAAGTAGGTGCGCCGGGAATAATCTTCGTAAATCGTTTTTCGACTGAATGGTTCCCGCGCGATCTGCACGCCGCGGTGATCGGTCACGAACCAGCTTTCGGCTTCGATGGTGTTTGCCTTGCGGCGGTCCTCGAGCCACTGCTGTAGGGCCCGCTGTTCGGTAGAGCCAAGCGTCTTTCCGGTGGCTGCAATCATGAGCTGCCGTAGTTCCGGCGAGGCCGCTTCCTGCGTCAAGACACGCCAACGGAGATCGATTTCGTTCGCGACGGCTTTCGCCGCAAACCGCGCCGCTACACGCATGCCGTTCTGTTGGGCTTGCTCGGCCTCACCGCGAGCGGCTTCAGCCATACTCCGAGCCTGCTCGGCTTCGATCCGCGCCCGAGTCTCCAGCGCCGCGGCGGTACGCGAATGCAAAGCCCAACCGGACGTTACTAACAACACCATCACCACTGCCATCGTGCCGAAGATCGCCCAGTTTCTGTGTCGCCGCCCCCAACGGAACAGCCGTTCGAAACTGGGTTCGCGGTAGACCGAGACTTCCTCGTCGGCCATCCATGCTTCGAGGTCCGCCGCCAAATCGAGCGCACTCCGATACCTGGCGGACGGTTCCGTAGCCATCGCCTTCAGGCAGATCGCCTCGAGTGCTTGCGGCACATTGTGGTTCAGCTCACACGGCCGAGGAAAATCCCCCCAGCGAATTTTGTCCAACAGTAGCGTTTCGCCATGCCCCTCGATTGGCGCATGATTCGTAAGGAGTCGGTACAGCGTAGCGCCCAAGCTGTAGATGTCCGAAGCGGGAGTGATTGGTGTAGAGTGATCGGGCAATTGCTCGGGACTCATATACCCAACCGTACCGGCCCCGGTACCTGAAGTTCTTCCCGACCCCGACCCCGACCCCGAACTTGGCAGGAGCATCGTTTTCTCCCCGCTAGCTCGGGCGCGGTCGTCACGCTGCACCGACATCGCCAGTCCCCAATCCACCAGCAGCGTTTCGCCGAATTTTCCCAACATGATGTTGTCGGGCTTAATATCGCGGTGCACAATCCCGCGATTGTGAGCGTAAGCCAAGGTATTGCAGACTGCGACAAGGTGCGTTAGCAGATGGTGCAGCTCCCGATGGCCAGCCCCATTCTTGTGAAATGTCTCGATCGCAGTCTTCAGCTGGATCCCTTCGATAAACCGCATCGCGTAAAAGGGTCGTCCGCACTCGCTTTCACCCAAACCATAAACGGGTACGATCCCAGGATGATCCAGTCGGCTAGTAACCTCCGCCTCGAGGAAAAACAGCTCAAGATAATCGGGGTTACCGCCGTGCCGCTGTTGTGTGAACTTCAGTGCCACGTCGCGGCGCAAGGATTCATCAGTAGCTCGATAAACATCTCCCAAGCCCCCCGAAGCATGAAACCGCAGGTTGTTAAAACGAGCGGAAATGGTCGGGCTTTGCGGTGCCGGGATGCTAGAAGGAACCTGAGTCGCACCAGATAATCGCCCCGTGCCAGCCATCGAGATTTCGGCTGCGAAGACGTCGTGCACCGCTTCCACGTCTTCCGGAAAGCGTTCGCAGTACTCGGATTCACTGGGTCGTTCACCGAACCGACGGCGATAGACCAACTCGACCCACAACAATTTGGGGAACAGAACCGAACGGCCTCCCGCCGCATCCCTCGGCAGGTATTCTTCCAGCCGGGCCCCTTGCTGCTGCTGCCATGCAAGCTCGAATTGCTCGACGGTTTGATCGATTCCGTCGTCCGGGTCCTTGTCAGATCTGCCTCCGGACAGCTTTGGATCCACGATCATCCGATGCCTCCACAATCCAACCAACTCTATCAACTGCCCCAGCGCCGGTCTAGGTTCTCCGCAAGCCTATCCGGTTGACTTCACTCTTGCCCAGACGCCTGACACGAAAAAATGTCAAACTCGGCAAACTGTGCATCTTAGGAATAATCATTTCAGGGTGAATTCACAGTGGGGCGATACTTTTCGTATCGTGCCTTAACACCTTGCCCGCTCTTCGTCTCGCTTCCGCTTTTCTCACAATGTTTGCTAGCGTCAGGACATTGATCGTTGCTCTCTTTGTATTGTGCGGAGGCTGCGTCTCTCGTGACCACTGCTCCGTTCCAGATCAGTGCCGACCCACTACAACACCTTGGTGCGAATGTATTCCGGCGGAACGACAGCAACTGGTTCCCGATGTCTCGTTAGTGCCGCCAGCAACGTCTCCGGATAAGCCACTGCTGTGTGCTTTGGCCGAGGCGGAAGTGCAATGTATGGCGGCCAGGAATTCCACGATTGCCAGTTTGTTAGCCCAGGAGGCGGATGCGATTCAGCGGCCGGTCGGGATTCTCTCCTGGGGCGTCAGCACCGAGCTAATCCGCGATGTGTTGCTGTTGAACGCCACGCACCAGCGGAACTTGGCGGCTGGCCGCGCACTCGAACTCTTCTTGCGATTAGTCGAAGCGGAAGCGGGAGCTCAGAACCTGGAACATCAGTTACAAGAACTCGATGGCATGCTCGGTGATATCACACGCCTGGCGGACCAAGGTTTGCTGTCACCGGTCCCGAAGTCTCAAATCCAAGGTCAACGGCTCGAGTTACTGCATCGCCAAGTCGAATTACTAGCCACCATTCAGCGACTGAATCAACAACTCGCCGAGTTACTGAGCTGCAACCTGCCGCCTGGCTCGCACTTTTGGCCGGAGACACAGTTGACCGTCGATCCTGCGATTCCGGATCGGGAGGAAGCTGCAGCGCTGGCGTTATCGAACCGAGCCGACGTTGCCGCGTTGCGGATGGGCAATCAAGCCAGCGGACGTGATAGTTTGGAACTCGCCCAGCTGTTGTTGCCACAGTTCAGCGCCGGATTGGGAAGTTCTTTGTCCACGGCTCGCCTGTCTTTTCTCTCCGGACAGCGGCTCGGCGGATCTCAAATTCGTTCGGAACAGCTATCTCTGGCCGCGGCCGAACACGAACGCAGCACTCGGAACGAGACGTTACAGGCGATCTCTGTGCTTGAAGCCCGACTCGCCCAGATCGCTTTGACGCGGCAGCGACTAGAAATCGCGCGCGGGCATGTCGAGTCGGTCGAGCAGCAGCTGCGGCTCGCATCGGGAACGCAATTCAATCTGCGCAAGGCTCGCCTCGAATCGCTGGCCGTCGAGCAAGATCTGCTGCATGACGTGATTGAGTGGAAGGTGGCCATAGTGAAACTCAAGCAAGCGCAAGGATTGCTGGCCACCGAATGCGGTTATGACCTGGATGTTCAATGCCCAGGGTACTCGGCCGTTCACTAGTGCCCTGTCACAGCTAAAAAACGGGGATTGGATCAGTGAGCGGAACGGCGCTAGCCGCCGGTTCTTAGGAACCGAGGGCTAGCGCCCATTCGCTCAGTACTACTGTCGCTCGAACAAGGCCTTCTGGATCTCTTCACGGAAGGACGGGCTAGATTGGATCGCGGCCTGAAAATCCTCCTTTCCCAGCACGTACAGCAGCGTGCTACGAGTGGCCCGGACGGACGCGGTACGAGGTTCCCCGGTAAGCAAGGCCTTTTCGCCAAAACAGTCTCCTTCGCCTAGATTGGCGACAATTTTTTTCTCTCCGTCTTCCTCGACGAATACTTCTACTTCGCCGCGGCGGACCAGATAAAACTGTTCGCCCGGATCACCTTGCTGCAGGATTAGATCCCCAGCCAGGTGCTGCTCGGCCCACATTCTGTCGGCAATGCTGGCGAGCGTCGTCGGCGTGAGCCCACTGAATGGGGGGAGTTTCTGCACGAATTCGCAGATCAAAGCGGATTCCCGCACCACGACGTCGGACTTAATCCGGCCATCGACCATGTTCACAATCCGATCGGCGACGTCCAGGATGCGATTGTCGTGAGTGACCATTACGATGGTGATTTTCTGCTGTTGCGCGAGCTCTTGGAACAAAGTCACGACCTCGCGGCCAGACTTCTCATCGAGCGCCGCGGTCGGTTCGTCGGCAAGCACGATTTTTGGACCATGGGCCAAGCCGCGAGCGATCGCCACGCGCTGCTTTTGACCGCCAGAGAGGGACTCCGGTCTGTAATTCAGGCGATGCCCCAAGTCCATACGCTCCAGCAGCTCGGTCGCCCGGCGTTTCCTCTCCTGAGATGTGAAATCGAAAAGTTCCATTCCCATACTGACGTTTTGCATGGCAGTCAGCGAACCGAACAGGTTGTGAGCCTGGAAGATGAATCCGATATTTCGGCGCGTGGCGACCAGCTCACGTGGAGACGCCCCAAACAACTCGCGTCCAAGTACCCGCAAGCTCCCGTTCTGCACCGTGCGGAGGGTACCGATCAGAGTCAGCAACGTCGTCTTACCCGACCCCGAAGGGCCAGTCATGATCACGATCTCGCCCTCATACACGTCGAGACTGTTGTCGAACAGCACTTGCTTGCGCAGCTCACCATCGCCGAAATAATGCTCCAGTCCGCGGATCCGCAGCGCTCTGGAGCCCAACTGCCCAGGCTGGCTCCAGAGCGTGTTCTTGGTTGCCAGCATTTCTCGATCGTCGGTCATGTTTCCTCTTTCGTGGCCGCGTCTCTCCGAGACGCGCGGCCCTCGATTGGCAACCCCGGCCCGCTTCAAGGGGCTCGCGTCTCGGAGAGACGCTGCCACGGTCGCCCTAGAATAATTCCGCGGGATCCATTGCCAGGAGCTTGCGCAAAGCCAACAGGCCCGAGACAACACACATCAACAGCGTGACACTGAATACGGTCAGTGCCAACGCGATCGTAAACTCCATCGTCAAACCGGTAACGATCGACAGCAACATGTAACAAGAATAGCTAAGCACTGCGCCAGGTACAAAACCCATTAGTGACAGGTACAACGCCTGGCGCATCACGAGTTGCAAAAAGAAAGTATTGGAATAGCCCATCGCCTTCAGCGTGGCGAATTCTCGCATGTGGTCACTAATATCGGTGTAGATGATCTGATAGCAGATAATTACACCGACCACGAAGCCCATGTATACGCCGACGAGAAATATGTAGCCAACGGGCGCACTGGTGCGCCAGAAGATCATTTCCCGATCAATCAATTGTTCTCGCGTCAGCACTTCGACGTCGTTGGGGAGTACGGCCCGTAACGATTCCAGGACTGCCTGCGGGTTCGCTTCGGGTGCGAGTTTGACAACGCCCAAGTCGACCAGGCTCAGCGGATCTCTCCCCGGCGCACGATTGGGGAAAAAGGTAGCGAAATTAGTAGCCGTCATCAGCAGGTTGCCTTCGGTGGCAAAGTCCACTCCTAAGCGGAAATGCCCTACTAGATGAATGCGCCGGCTGGAAAGCTCCGCCTCATACGTGCTCAACTGCTGCTGCCTCCTCGGTATTCCGTACTTAACCCGACTCGCCAGGTCGGCGAGCGCCGCACCCGGCCGGAGAAGCTCTGCGGCAAACACTGCCAGAGGTTGGTGGTTAAAGACCGGATCGTCCTCCCGGAAGGCCAGAACGCGAATCGGGTAAGCACGAGCATTGCGGGCTCGAAGGACCCCGCTAGAGGATTCCATGTACACGGGAAAAACCGCTTGTACTCCCGGTAGCCCTTGCGCCTGTTGTAACCGGCGAATGTCAAACCGTTCACCCGCCGGCAAGGCGTACTTGGCAGGGCTGATAATGATTAGTTCGCCACTCAACTTTCGCAGCACCTGCACCGTGCTCTCGAGCAGAGCGTTCAAAAAACCGAGTTCCATGAAGATCAGGAGTGCGGCAAAACCGACTCCGGTCACGGCCACCACGAGGCGCCGCGGGTCGTGCGTTAGATTTTTCCAAGCCAGTGGGGTACGCGGAGTCATGGGAGCCCGTTACTAAAACAAGTCCGCCGGGTCCGCCTGGAATGCCTTCCGAAGTGCAGCGACTCCGGAACAGACGCACATAATTAATGACAACAGGAAAACCAATTCCGTGTTCTGCCAGGTCATTCGCATTGGGATTTGAGCACCCGTGGAAGTAACGAAGTACAGTAACTGCGAAATTGGCAGGCCTAGCAGAAAGCCCAAGACCGCCAGGGCAATCGCCTGTTGCAGGACGACCGCTGCCAAATAGCGATTGCCATAACCAATGGCCTTGAGGGTGGCGTATTCGGGCAGCATCGTCGACACGTCGCTCGCCAGCACTTGGTAGACAATCGCGGT
>CAZFLF010000319.1:0-7328 GCA_964519825.1 uncultured Pirellulaceae bacterium
ACGGCGGTCTTGGCCGCGATGTTCGAATCCGTTGGGCACCGCGTTACGACTTGGCGGCGTTTATCTCCCAAGCTGGAAGAGTTCGACACGATCGTCTGGTTCCCCGACAGCTTCACTTTGCCTCAAGCGCCGCAGCGCTCATTTCTCGAAGAATGGTTAGAAAGGCAACCTGGGAGGTCGCTGGTCTTTGTCGGTCGCGACTACGATGCGGCGCCGGCGTATTGGAAACACGCACGGTTGACCGCGCCGCCAACACAGGCTGTGGAAGTCGCTCGCAGATCCGCGGTGGCACAAGCAGTCCATGATCAGCGGCGGGCCAAGTTGCCGAATGCGGAAAGCTGCGACTGGTTTACCGTAGAGGGAGACTTGCCACACCGTCAGGTGACGTCGCTGGGCGGCCCCTGGAGCGACGGAATCGACCCGGCGAAGTTGGAGATTGATCTCGACGCACGATTCAAGATCCCGTCGAAGAAGGAAGTCGGACTGTGGCAGGCGCGCGAGCTGTTCGAGGCATCCGATTTGCCGACATTCGAGCGGCTGCTGTTCGCGGCCGATGACCCGCTCGTGACTCGCTTAAGCCGGAGCAGCTGGAATGGCAGCCAAATACTGGTGGTGACCGACGGTTCGTTCCTGCTTAACCTGCCGCTCGTCAATCACGAGCACCGCAAGTTGGCTGGAAAACTGATTAATGCCTGCGGACCCACCGGCCGAGTCGCGTTTTTGGAAAGTGACGACGAGGGCCCCACGATTTTCGATAAAGAACCGGGCGCGAATGCGCCAACGGGCTTCGAGGTGTTTACGGTATGGCCGATCGGCGTCATCCTGTTACACCTCACGGCGCTGGGCATGCTGGCCTGTATCACTTTGTTTCCAGTGTTCGGCCGACCCCGCGAGTTGCCGACAGCGATCACGGCTGATTTCGGTCAGCATGTGACGGCTCTTGGTGAACTGTTGGAATTGACCGGTGATCGCGAATACGCTGTGAGCCGATTACGCCAATACCATGAACAAGTGAAGCACGACACGAAAACAGAGCGGAAAGCCAGACGGTAAGTTCGCGTTTCGCAGTTTTGGAGTGCGGTGATTCATCACCGCTTTTGGATTTTGTTTCATCCGAGAGACCCCATGAGCACTTCCCCATTCGGTCCTTCCCCACCGCAAGCTTCCGCATCCAGCGCACCGATCGAATTCCTGTGCGGAGCTTGTGCGCGCTCGCTGAAAGTTCCTGCCCAAGCTGTCGGCAAACAGGCGAAATGCCCACAATGTGGTGCGATTCAGCTGGTGCCCAATGCGAGTGTGTCGGCACGTCTTGCGGCGTCTGCTGCTGGAGTTGCCGGAACCGCGCCCGCGGCACCTCCAGTGAATACCTCGCCGGGGGTAATGTATTCTTCCGCCACTCCTCCTTCCACGGCTCCCTCGGCATTCCCTGTCGCACCAGCTCCGCGTTCCAGTCTGCCTAGTGCCTTGTCGCTGCGCGAGTCACTGAGTACTCAGCGCCACGAAGGACGTGACACGCCGACGAGGCAATTGTTCGATCGCATTACCACGGAAATCGGCAAGATTTACGTCGGTCAGGATGAACTGGTGCTGGGCACGTTGGTCGCGCTTTATTCCAGCGGCCATATCCTGATTGAAAGTGTACCGGGGCTCGGAAAGACGTTGTTCGTACGCACGCTGGGCCGGGTATTGGGATGTCAGTTCGGTAGGATTCAGTTCACTGCCGATCTCATGCCGTCGGATATCACCGGCGCTCCGATTTTCGATATGAAGACCCAGGAATTCCGCTTTCGACCCGGCCCGATCTTCACGCAGTTGCTGTTGGCGGATGAAATCAACCGCTCACCCGCGAAGACCCACGCGGCGCTACTGGAGATCATGCAGGAGTACCGGGTCACGGTCGACGGAAAGAGCCATGCGATCGAACGACCCTTCCTCGTGCTCGCCACGCAGAATCCGATCGAATCCGAAGGTACCTACAACTTACCGGAAGCGCAACTCGATCGGTTCATGTTCAAGCTCATCGCCGAATACCCGGAAGAGCAGCAGGAGGCCTCGATCCTCAAGCTGCACAGCACGCAAGTCGACATCAATCTACGGCTTCATCAAGACTTGGCAACTCTGACTTCTCCCGAGGAGATCCTGCGCGTCACCGCGGAAAACGCGCAGATCCGCGTCGACGATCGGTTGGTCGAGTACATCAACAAGATTGTCCGACTGACCAGGCAGTGGCCGCAATTCCATCTCGGCGCGTCCCCCCGTGCCGGCATCGCCATTGTGCAAGGTGTTCGGACCCTCGCCGCATTTGCCGGACGGGACTACGCCGTTCCCGACGATGTGGTGCAGATTGTCCTCCCCGCCCTCCGGCACCGAGTGATTCTGACCGCCGAAGCGGAAGTCGAAGGGCATAACGTTGACGAACTCCTCACCGAACTCGTGCGCACTGTTGAAGTGCCCAGGCTGTAGTTCACACTTTGGCCGCGGTGTAATCGCGCCCTGTTAGTTTCATTTAGTCTCACTACCTCGCGTCGGCAATGCGAGTTGGGAATTCGTTGATTTCGCTACCATCGATTAATAAGTCAGTCGCGACAGACGATTGCCGATAAAGTACACTGGCAGCGATACTTCGGCCGGATGCGAACCGGCTCGGAATTCGGAGCCCGATCATGTCTGAACCGTTTGGCGCCACACATTCCCATCCGCATGCGTTTGCCTCGTTGCATGGCCGGCAGCGGGAAGGACTGACGCTGTCCACGCGTCGCGGGATGCTGAAGGCGGGCTTCGCGGGACTTGCCGGCCTGACATTGCCCGAGTTGTTACGGGTTCGCGCCGAGGCCACCGCGGCGGGAACGCCCGTCCCCGGGAACAAGTCCGTGATCTTGTTGTGGATGGCCGGCGGGCCGAGTCATATCGACACGTGGGACCCTAAACCGGATCGGCCGATGGAAAATCGTGGTCCGTTCGGTGTGACGCAAACGAAATTACCCGGCGTGCAGATTATCGAGCACCTGCCGAAACAGGCCGCGATGCTCGACAAGTTCACTATCCTTCGCGGCGTCGACGCACGACACAGCAATCACGAACCAAACAAGGTCTTTCAGACCGCCAATCTCGAAGCCGAAGCCCGCACGAATCCCAAAGCAGAGATGTATCCGTCCATTGGCTCCATCGTGGCCAAGATGCATGGTCCGAACCAGGCGGGCATGCCGCCGTATGTGGCGTTCATGACCTCGTCGTCGCATATCGCTTTTGCCGGGTATCTTGGCAAGGAATACGACCCCTTCATCGCGCAGCAGGCCGCGCGGTTGCCGGTCTATACCAACGTTGGCGTTGATACCGGCGCGGTCCAGGGTGGTGCACTGTTTAACATGCCGGCGGGTTTGTCGGTTGACCGCCTGGGCAATCGGCGTGATCTGTTGCAACAGTTCGACAAATTGCGCAGCGATCTCGATCTGCGTGGCTCGATGCGGGCCCTCGATGCCTACTCGCAACAAGCCGTCGACATGGTGCTCGGCAAACGGGCGCAAGAAGCGTTCGATATCACTCGCGAGCCCGAGCGGAACCGCGAACGATTTGGAAAGCATCTGTGGTGTCAGGAAGCGCTGCTCGCACGACGGTTGGTCGAAGCTGGCGTGGCGTTTGTGACGTTGGATCTCAGCTATCACACCGCATCCGGGACTTGGGACACGCACGGAGATAATATTCCCCCGTACGGAGGCATCAAAAATGGACTCGGCCCATTGCTCCCTTTGTTCGACCATTTGACGACAACGCTTGTCAGTGACTTGGAAGAACGCGGCCTGTTAAATGACACGCTGGTGATCGCGATGGGTGAGTTTGGACGCACTCCGCAAATCGGCACCCAAGGGAGCAGCGACGGCCGCAATCACTGGCCGGTCGTTATGTCGATGTTGCTGGCCGGTGGCGGCCTACGACACGGCCAAGTTATCGGCGCTAGCGAACGGGACGGCGGCCAGATCAAAGAACGACCGGTGACGCCGGGCGACATCGCAGCCACGATTTACCGCCACATGGGTGTTCCGCTCGATGCGACGTACACGGATGAAAAAGGTCGGCCCACTCGTATCGTCGATCAGGGAGAGCCAATTCGCGAGCTATTCTAAACAAATCACAATACTTCGCGAGGATCCGGCACAAGGGGATTCGCGGCGGTGCATCTGGGGCTTCGCAAGGTCAGCCGCCAGCCACCCAAGTTTTCAAACGGCATCATTACTTTCGCGACGTGGAACTTGACGGCGAGGGCTTCGATATGGGAAGGTAAGGAGCACAGGGGTTGGGTTCCGCCACGGTTTAAGAGAGATGACTGCTATCCAGTCTGGCCGGCCCGAGTCGCCGGATCGACCGTGGACGGGATGCAAAACAGCTTCGGCGATGTCCGAAGGAGGATTCTCATGACGTGCTCATTCGCTGCGCGTTTGATTCGTGTTCGTGCTTTCATGACGCTCAGTATTCTGCTGGCGTTCTGCCTAGCAGCTGCTGGATTCGCGGCTGACGCCGAGGACGCTGAGCAGCGGTTTGCGGCACACTTGTCGGCCGGCGAATTCGGACCCGCTCGGCAGATTGCCAACCAAGCGCGGGGCTCGCGTGATGGAATGCTGCGACAATTGGCCGTTGCGCAGGCTCGCGCGGGAGTGCGAGGTGGGTCGCTAAGCACCGTTGCCGACATCCACAACGATACCCAACGCGGCTCGGCCTATGGCGAGTTGGCCGGACATCCCCTATTTGGCGGCGCTCGTGGCGGTGCTGCCTTAGCCGATTTTGATTCGTTAATTGAGCTGATCCAATCGACGATTGCACCCGATACATGGGTCGACGCGGGAGGAACTGGTGCGATCGAGTCGTTCCCAGGAGGCGTGTACGTCGATTCGGCGGGAACGTTGAAACGTCTCGGTGGGACCATCACGGAACCAGCTTTGGCCAGCTTACGACGCACCGCTCTGTCGTCCGGCGGAAATCGCGACGTGCGTCAAAAGTCGACTCTCCGCAAAGTTTCGCTAACGCGACTCGAGCGCCAAGTGCAATGGCTTGCAGCACAGGGAAAACGTCCTGACGAAGCGATGCGAATGCTCGCCGGACTGACAAAAATCAAGTACGTGTTGGTCTATCCGGAAACTCGCGACATAGTGATCGCTGGACCCGCCGGAGATTGGATAGCTGATTCAGAAGGAAGATTGGTGAGTGCCGACTCGCAGCAGCCGACACTCAGTTTGGATGATTTCGTTGTCGTGCTACGAAATGCGCTGACAAACGACGGACGATTCAGTTGCTCGATTAACCCGCGCAAAGAAAACCTGGCTAGCGTGCAGTCATTTCTGTCGGAATCGTCTCAGAAGCCGTTGCGACCCGGCGGGCGAGACAAATGGCTCGCGGAGCTACACGAACGACTGGGAACGCAGGAGATTTCTGTGCAGGGGTTGGATCCGCGCAGTCGAGTGGCCCGAATTCTGGTCGAGGCAGACTATCGCATGAAGCTCGTTGGCATGGGACTAGAACCGGGCGTGCTGGGAGTGCGCAGCTATTTGGACAGCATTGAAGTTCCGCCAGGTGGATCACCGCCAGCGATGGACGTGTTGCGCTGGTGGTTTACCCTGAATTACGAATCGCTAAAAACAACCGAGGCCCGAGATGGCTATGAATTGATAGGACCGGGTGTAAAGGTGTTGAGCGAGAATGAATTACTGACCGAGCGCGGAGAACGAGTTCACACCGGCGACGCGCGGAATCTCAATCGCTTGTTCGCCCAGACTTTTACCAAGCACATTGAGGAACTCGCGGTCAAGTATCCGATTTACGCCGAACTGCGCAATGTGTTCGATCTCGCGCTTGTCGCCGCGCTCATCCGCAGTGAAGACCTGGCCGGACAATGTGACTGGCAAATGGCTTGCTTCGGCGACCATGGCACTTATCGAGTTGAGTTAGGTACTGCACCGAAACAAGTGGCGAGCGTGATCAATCATCGTGAAATTAATCGCAAGCATTTCGTCGTAGGGGTGAGCGGCGGCGTCTCCGTCGATACTCAGCTGGCAGTTCGCCAGGTCGGGATCAAGATCGACACCCGCGGCACCTACGGACTGCTCAAAGCAGAACGCGGAGAAGCCCGACCGCCCGAGCTGTCGAAGATGGCCTGGTGGTGGGACTAGGGCTGTGTTTCAAAAGGCACTGACCGCCGTTGTACGATGGCCTTCCAAGGCCGTCCTGGGCGGGTTTGTGTGAATAAGCGACGGCCTTGGAAGGCCATCGTACTAGTTTACTAGCGCCGGAGCACGAGTCGCATCTGGGCCAGCTGTTCCTGGCGATAGAGTTCATCCCCGTAAGGGTCGAAGTTCGTCAGTTCCGGACGAATTTCCATGAGACGCAGCACGGCCATGTGCCGATTTTCAGCGTCCGGATGGTTCAACAACGTCAACCAAATCTGCTCGTCATCGACCAGCCAGAGCCCGACACGCTCCGGAGAGTCGGCTGCTGCGTTTGCCATACTCTCGCGCACGCGGCGAATTCGCTGGCGTTGCTCACAAGTAAGTTGGTTGGGATTGAGTGTGGCCAAGTACGGCAGCGCCATCGGCCCGGCCGCCCGCAACTGCCGATCCGCGGCCTGCCGGCGTTGAAAATCACTATGCGCAAGTTCGCCCACAAGCTCGGCCAGACGAGCGCGCGGTACGATTTGTCCGGAGTGAGCCGTCTGGTACAGCGCCGCCTCAATCCGTTCGGCAGCGTCTGAGAAATCCCAAGCAGGGCGCAACAGTTTCAGCAGCGGCACGATTTCCTGTTCGCACAAACGCGGCTCCGCCAGCAGCAGATGCCAAAAACTGGCGGCCGACCATTCGCGTCGTTTGTCGCCGTCTCCGACAACCACGGTCAACTCGCCGTTTGACAACTGTTGCAGCTCAAGCGGCGTGCACTCCCCGTCGCCCAACGGTTCTCGCCGCATTGAGACGCGATTACCATTCGTGAATTCAATCGTAGTCCGCTGCGTCGCTGACTGGCGTTCGTAGCGCACCAGCGGGACAGCGCCTTCGCAATTAACGTGCATCGATTCGCGAGTCTCGCATCCCGAGTCGGTCCCACGACTGGTTCGGGTTTGTCCGGCGTTCAGATGTAAGGCCGTCAGACGCCCCATCACGATCTCAAAACGGACGATCGGGGACTCGGCGGGAAGAGGAATTACCGGGCGGTCCTGGCCTGGACAGGTCAGAGCCACTTCGTGTGCCAACAACAAAGCCACGGAACAGGCGGTCCTTCGCCACATGGCGGCACTCCCCCTCATGCTTGAAACCACACGGGGCGGGCCATCCGTGCCCGCAGTGCGATTT
>CAZFLF010000320.1:0-7327 GCA_964519825.1 uncultured Pirellulaceae bacterium
TGGTCCTTCAGGGCCAACAGCGTTTCGGTCAGCCGCCAGCGATTGTTCCGGTAAAAGAAGAGGTACGTCGGATGCCGCGGATGCTCCTTCATGAGCGCCTGATGATACGGCAGCGCCTCATCGAACAGCCGCCTGGCGCCAACGAAGTCACCGCGGGTGTACAACAGCCGGCCCAGGTTGACCATCGTCCCCGCCGCCTCGTTCTGGTGGTCCGGGCGATCGCGAAAATCGGCGGCCAGCTGGCGGTGTAGGGCCAGGGCTTGTCGCAGGAATTCCTCGGCTTCGTCGAGCCGGTCCACGGCCCGGAGCACGGTCCCCAACTCGTTGCAGGTCCGGGCGAAGTCTTGCCGATAGCCGGGGACGCTCGGGAAATCGGCGGCCAGTGGCTTGCAAATGGCCAGAGCTTCCCGCAACAACTCTTCCGCCTCCTCGTTCCGTTTGAGATCCTTCAGCTGGCTAGCCAGGTTGATGCAAGTACGTTCCACTTGCCGCTTGTATTCGGGGTCGGCGGGGAACTCTGCGGCCAGTTTGCGGTAAATGGCCAGGGCCTCACGGAAAGGCTTCTCCGCCTTTTCGCCACGGCCGGTGTACCCGAGAAGCATCCCAAGGTTGTTGTAAGCGCCGGCCAGATTCTGCCGGTAGAGGGGCACGTCTGGAAACTCGTCAACCAAACGTTGATGGATGGCCAGCACTTGCTCGTAAGTCTCTTCCGCTTCGCGCGGACGGGCCGTGGTCCGCAACAAACTGCCCAGATTGCGCAGGCAAACGCCCAGAGACAGCCAGTTGTCGGGCACGGCAGGATACTTCACGGTGAGTTGGCGGAGGATAGCCTGGGCCTGGCCATACGCTTCCTCAGCCTCAACCACCCGGCCGTTGTCGTTGAACAAGAGGCCGAGATTGGCGTGGACGCCGGCGAGCTGCTGTCGGTAAGCGGGAGGGCCGTCAACGGCCATAGCAGCGTACAGGTCCCGGCTGCGAATCCAGGCGGCCTCAGCTTCCTTTGCCTGACCGAGCGTGGAGCGTATCAAACCTACCCGAGAGTAAGCGTTCGCGACGCCGACCCGCGCTTCCTCGTGCTGGCCGGTATCCGCCGCAAACTCCTCGTAGTAACGCAGCGCCTGCTCCAGGAACTGCCTGTGCTCGGGCAAAATCGCGGTCTGCTTGGCCAGCCAGTCCTCGATGACCTGCGAGGACATGGCGTCGAGTGCTTCCCGCGCTTGCATGCGGCGCTTGGCTTCCGCATCCAGGGCCTGCTGCGTGTGCTGCTTCTGGGCGCTGACAGCCAGCAGGGCGATGGTTAACGTCATGACGCCGGTGATCAACACGAGCACGATGGCCAAGGCGGCGCTCAGCACGCGCCGGTTGCGTCGCACGAACTTGCGGAGCCGATAGCGCGCCGAGGGCGGGCCCGCCAACACCGGCTCGTCCTGCAAGTAACGCTGAAGATCCTGCGCCAGCCCATTGACCGTCTCATAGCGCCGGTTGCGGTCCTTCTCCAGAGCTTTCATCACGATCCAATCCAGCTCGCCGCGCATTAGCTTCGTCAGCTTAGCCGGCTCCGTGTGCCGCTGCGCCGAGATCGATGCCAGGCTCGAAGTAGGTCCCGCGAGTCGAGCGGGACCTGGTGCGCCAGGGGTCCTGCTCGACTCGCCGGACCTACCGAGATCCGAAAGCCGCGTGCTCGGCTTGGGCGGCTCTTCGTCACGGATGATGCGGCGCATTTCGTCGTGCGCCGCCTGCTTGAAGCGCTCTCTGTCGAACGGCGTCGTGCCGGTCAGCAGCTCGTACAGCAGCACGCCCAGCGAATAGATGTCCGTGCGCGTATCGATGTCCAGCCCGCTCATGCCCGCCTGTTCGGGACTCATGTAAAGCGGCGTGCCTACCATCTGCGCTAGCCCGGTGTACAACGTGTGCTCCGTGAGCTGCTGTCCCACCGCCTTGGCCACGCCAAAGTCGATCACCTTCACCACCGGCCGGCCATCGTGTGAGGTGACCATTACGTTCGTGGGCTTGATATCGCGATGGATAATGCCCTTTTGGTGCGCATGCTGCACCGCGTGACACACGTGCGTAAACAAATCCAGACGCTCGCGCGGCGTCAGCCGGTTGCCGTCGCAGAACTGGGTGATCGGGACGCCCTTTACTAGCTCCATCACAAAGTACGGCCGCCCCGACGAGGTAGCACCTGCGTCGAGTACCCGGGCGATGTTGGGATGGTCCATCAGTGCCAGTGCCTGCCGCTCCGCCTCGAAGCGGGCAATCACTTCGCGAGTATCCATGCCGGGTTTGATGAGCTTCAAGGCCACCTTGCGGCGGACAGGCTGGTGCTGTTCGGCGACGAAAACCACGCCCATGCCCCCTTCCCCGATCTGCTCCATTAGCTTGTACGGACCGATCTGTGTTCCCGGCGATTCCAACGGCGGCTGATCGAGGGTCGCAGTGGAATTCTGCGCGTCAGTCCTTTCGAGAAGCTGGCCAGCACGAAAGTAATCGGCGACGAGTTTCTCGACTTCCTGCCGAAGGCTCGGATCTGTTGCGCAGGAACCATCGAGAAACGCTGCACGAGCTTGTGGCGACGCGATCGCGATGGCCTCGGCAAAAATCGATTCGGGGTCGGATTTATCGTTCATGGTGCGTCCCTTCAGTTCCCACCTTTTTCCGCCGCGGTCCCGCCCGATTCGATGAATGCGAGCAGGTCCGCGATCTCGTCCTTGGTGAGCGTGTCGAGCAATCCGGCTGGCATTGGAGAGGTGGGGACCGTGGAGTGCGATTCGATATCGCGTTTGACGATCTCGGTGAACTGGTCGGGTCGCAGCGGATCGGGGACGATGCGCAGCGATGGCGAGCGAAAGTCGCCGGACTGGACAATTCGTCCTATATGGATGCGGCCATCAGTCGTTACGATGCGATCGACATGGTAATTCTCGGCCACGACCAGCGACGGGTCGACAATCGATCGCAAGATGTCGCGGCGAGCAAAGCGGCGACTGACGCCAGTCAGATCAGGCCCAGCGAGCTGGCCCTGGTTGCCGACCCGGTGACATCGCGCGCACAGTGCGGCCGCGAACAGCCGGCTGCCGCTTTCCAAATCGCGTTTCCCTCCGGCCACGGACGAAACGTCTTCCAACATGTCCATCGTCCACTGGCGAACGAACGGGCGTTGAGGAAGTGGCTCACTTTCGTCCGAAGATTTTTCTTGGGGGTCGATCAACGCCGCAAATTGTTCCCTCTCCTGGTCGGACATCGCCCCCAAAAAATCGGCCCGAATCTGTTTGAGGAAACCGGGCATACCTTCTCCGCCAAGATACAGGGCCGAACGACGTAAACCATCGACATAGCCCTGCCGCAAACTCGGAGTCCAACCCGATTGGACTTTTCGAATCGCAAACAGGTAATGCAACTGCTCCGCCTGATCCGTCGCTGCCGCCAGCAGCGGAATGGTCTTGGAAACGACGCTTGGCGAGTCTTGCTCGCCCAGCAGGAGACTCAGATACCGATTCACTTCCGGCGACTCGCTCGGGTAGATGGCGTCGAGCCGGTTGATCGCATCTTGCCGGACCGAATTGTCCAGCTCGACTTTGTTCGCCAGGCACAGCTGATAGATATAGAGTGCGGTGACCTGGTGGGAATTCGTCAACGGTTCGAGAGGCGTATCGTTGAGTTTGCGCACGATCCGGGTTTGTAATGATGGCCATGAGGGCAATGACGGATCGTCGCTACGCGCCAAGGCGAGCAACGCGGCCAGACTTGCCGTCGTTGGCTCTTCGCCCAGCGCACGGTCCTGCCATGTCGCGATCGGCTGGCGCTCCACGGCCATCCGCGCAGCGTACCGAATCGACGGATCCGGGCTGTCCAAGTGCGGCCAAGCAGCGTCGAGTACGTCTTTCGCCTCGTCCTTGGAAACGAGCCGTGCTTCCAGTTCATGCCGGAGCGAACGAGCGGCGGCGCTGTACCGTTGCCGTGCGCGTTGCTGTGTCGTCGCGGCGGTTGGAGGCACGTCCGACCCAACGTACCGGACACGATACAACCCGGCCTGCGTCTTGCGACCGCCGGTGACAAAGTACATTGCGCCATCAGGGCCAAAGTCCAAATCGGTCACGTTGAGCGGCCGGCCCTTCAAGAAACTCTCGGGGCGGCCGGTGTAGCTGGCTCCACGTGGCGTCAGATGGACGGCAATGATCCGGCCGTACGACCAATCCAGAATAAAAAGTGCGTCGCGGTACGGCGGCGGGAAGCGACTCCCCATTTTAAAACCGAATTTGACGCTGGTTGGCGAACCCTTGCCGATGTGTACGCTGGGCTGCGCGTTGTCGGGATGGTCCGGATAGTACGGCGGCCACCGGCCCGTGACGCCGCGCCACCCGAAATCACCACCCGGCACCAGGTGCTTGACCTGCGTCGGCCGGTACCAGGGAGACCCCATGTCGAATTCGGCGTCGGCGTCATAGGTGAACATTTCGCCGTCGGCGTTGAAAGCGATCCCGTACGGGTTTCGCAGCCCGGCTGTGAGCAGTTGCCATTGGCGGCCGTCGTGATCCGTGCGGAGCACGTGACCTTCGTGCGACTTCTGCCCACGACGATGCTCGCGGAACGGCGAAGTCCAATCCTCCCCCGGAAAATCCGTCGGCAGATCGACCGAGTCGCCATGGATCAAGTAGATCATCCCGTCTGGGCCAAGCGCCAGATCATTCCGCCCATGCCCCACGCCCCCCTCGAATTGCCGAAGGAGCTTAACTTCATCAAACTGGTCATCCCCATCGCTGTCGCGCAATCGGTAAAGACCCTTCGAGTTATTCGCATTCGCATACAGGCTATCGTGGGCGAACAGCAGCCCGCGGCACTCGAGCAACGTATCGTTCACCGTTTCGACCTTGGTGATCGAATGCCCGTCCGCAGCCAGTGTCATTCGCAATAGACCACGTTCTTCAAGGCCGATTACGATCCGGCCTCGCGGATCGAACGCCATACTGATCCAAGAACCTTCGACTTTACCTGCCGAGCGGATCAGCTCGATCTCGAAACCAGGTACGACCAGGAACGAGGATGGGTCCGTACTCTGGCCAGTCTGCAGCGCCTGCTTCCATTGGTCGTAGTCGTCGACTGCGGTGATGCCAAATTGACGTTGCGGGTCGAGCTCGAATTCCCGTACTTCGCCCAGCTCAGCCGACTCCACATGATTATTGCTGGAAGATCCACTTGCGAGCGTACTAGACCATGACTTTTCCGTGACAACGATCTGCTTGTTACCTTGGGCGGGTGTCATTTCCAGACGCAGCGCCATGGCCGCCGGGCCTGGCTCGCTGATTGCGTGCACCTCGAGCAGATTGTCTCCTTCGTGAATCCAACGAGTCACGTCGACGAAAAATGGCGAGTCGAAACCCTCCACCGTCGCAACCTCCCTTCCGTTCAACCGTACGGACATGCGGCAGTAGTCCGCCACACCGGAAAGCTGGGCTTGTTGAACACCTGCGGGACTCGTGACCGACTTCCGCCATGTCGCCACCGCGTTTGGCCAGCGCTTCTCCTGCGGCCAGATCCACTGTGGAGTCTGTGCAAAAGTTGATGCATCCCAGGCAAGCGACGTGAGAACAATGAGGACCGACACGAAGCTACGATGTTTTGAATGTGCGGCAGTCACGTAGTTACTCCCGTTTGAGCGTCTCGATTGTAGGTGGATATTCACCATCGTTTAACGGCAAGCCGAAGGCGACTGCGGTGCGGTCCACCACTCAGTCGCCTTCGGCTTGCCGTTAAACGACCTACCTACAAATCTGAAGCCCGCCCGTTTCTCCCGTGTAAACGCGATTCTATCTGTCAACGAACAGCAACAGCAACCAAGAGAATTGTGAGACAGGATTCGCAATGGATCCGAGTGAGTCCGCGTACTGATAGCAGACGGAATCCTCAAAAGCGGTGGATTCTTCTCAGATTTGTTAAAGACCATTCCCCGCGCAGTCCGATAACTCCCCCGCGCAGAAAGTGTTTCCCGCGGGTGTGAGGTTCGCCCTGGTTCCGTCACGCAGCCAGTTCTGACAGCTGCGGAATCGGCTCGCCTCTGCAAAGAGCCTGCGACAGCCACCCCGCGTGCCACTTTTCATCGGACTGGATCGGAACCGGTCTGGCTGTCGCATGATCCGCGTCTCCCTATTCGCCAGCAACCGGATGCGTTCCATGAGCATCGCTCAACCCTTGCAGTTTCCGGAATCGTCGACTGAATACCGGATACCCTTCTGGCATGCGGCTCGAGTCCCGGTGTTATTTGGACCGACGCGTGGCCAATACTGGCTTCCGTTCAGTCGCGGCAAATTACTCCGTTTGCTCCTTGGGAGCTATGAAGCCGACCAGACAGAGCTGATGAGGAAACAGCTACGTCCCGGCAGCGTCCTGTTCGACGTCGGGGCAGCGGTTGGCTACTACACGGTGTTGGCCTCGCCGCTCGTTGGACGTGAAGGTCGCGTCGTGTCCTTTGAACCGGACGTAAGGAACGCTGCTTATCTGCGGAAACACATCGCAATCAATCGTCTAACGAATGTCGAAGTCCATCAAACAGCAATTGGTGACCGCAGCGGCCAGGCGCACTTCGCCTGCGGTACCGGAACCGGCACCGGGCATCTGGCAGATTCGGGCGCGGCGACCGTCTCCATTTGCAAGCTGGATGACATCGTCCGTCGAACGCGCATGCCGACGCACATCAAGATCGACGTCGAAGGAGCGGAATTGCAAGTCTTGGAAGGGGCGCGAAACATCCTGACCAGCGCTCGACCCACACTGTTCCTCTCGACGCATAGTCCGACGCTCCATGAGGCGTGCTGCCGGTATCTAAGCGAACTCGGCTACAGCATCCAACCGATATCGACAAGTCCAAAATACGACTTGGGAATTGTGTGCACCGCGCGGCAGCCACAGAGCAATTTTATGCGACGCTCCGCGTCGTGAATTGCGACGCGGAGCGTCGCACCACACTTTTGCACAACAGCAGAACGAACCATGACAAAACTCACCGTGCTGATCCCGTGCAAGAACGAACGAATGAATATCCGGCCGTGCATCGAATCGGCGAGGCTCGTGGCGGACGAAATCCTCGTGGCTGATTCGGGCTCGACCGATGAAACGATGGACATTGTGCGAGAACTTGGCGGTTGCCGGCTCATCGAACGCGAGTTCGTGAACTACTCCGATTTCAAGAACTGGGCGATCCCTCAAGCTTCCCACTCGTGGGTCTTGGTCCTGGATGCCGACGAGCGTATCACCCCCGAGTTGGCCGACGAGATTCGTCGGGCGATTAGCGACGCGCCAGATGATGTGGATGGCTATTGGGTGCCGCGAC
>CAZFLF010000321.1:0-7304 GCA_964519825.1 uncultured Pirellulaceae bacterium
GTGTGGTTCAAAGCGGCCTTCATGGTAAGCGCAGCCACTTCACCGCGTCAAACGAGGATGGAGAGAGGAGTGATCAGTTAACCCTTCCAAACTTTGTGCCCTGTTCGGAGTACGAAGTACGGAGTACGGGGTACGGGGTACGGGGTACGGGGTACGGGGTGGGGTACGGGGTGCTGCGGTACTTGGCTGGGCACAGCGTACGGGGTACGGAGTACGGGGGAATGGCACTAGGTTAAGGAACAAACCGGCATTTGAGTCTACTAAGTCCTGGGCTGCGGCTTCATCTTCGTGTGCGAATCAAATCTGCGGTTCCGCCCCGATGACGTCGTAGCCATGCATCAACGGAAGAATCACCATTTTATCTCGAATGGCAGTTTCTTCTTCACACCGAAGATACGCACGTAATACACCGCTGGTCCACCGAACGGGCGCCACTCGCTTTCGATTGGCAGCCTCACTTTAGGTCCAAACAACCAAAGATAGTAGCGGCGCGGAAAGTCCGCCCGAGGCGGTGGTCCAAAAGCAGCAACATTCTTGTATTCAACTTCATCCTGGCGGATGATCATAGGAGCCGGCGAGTCGGCACGTTCGATCCGAACTTCTCCCTCGACTGTCACTGGTGCGCTCCAATTCTGGTGAGGCGCGGGAACCCCATATTTTCTTGTTAGTGACCACGCGTCGAAGTACCACGCGTCGAAGTACTCGCCGACCAGTTGCACAATCATGACGAGGTTGCGGAGGAATAAGCGGGCGCGGAAACGATTTGTTTCAGTCATTCGTCTGAGCGGGCCGATCAAAGTTGTCGCGCGAACATGCTGAACATCATCCGGCAGGAAGTATGGTGAGTTGATCGGCGATATTTTTTCTCTGTGCCATTTATATGCAGCCCAACCACCACACAAAGCAGCCACGCCGAATGCTAGTAACATCACAGCACGTAGGCTGAACCGCCACGGTCGCCACCGCTTCGCCTTTTCTTCGCAGCGTGACATGCCGGCATTGTAGCTCTTCTTCTTACCAAACTGGATTGATCAAGAGCGCTTTCTTTCGTGGCGTCACTTGGATGCCTCCGATAAGTGTCGAGCACTCGACCAGAGCTGTTGCGCAAGATCGCCGTCGCCCGCTTCCCTGCGTACTTCGTACTGGGTACTGCGACTGCATACTGCGTCCTAAGGCCCTGCGTACTGGGTTCTTTGCAATTTGCCCATACTCAGCAGTCCAGGATTGCGCGACTTTACGCCGCATCCTCTGCAATGGGCAAGCACATTCTCGCCGACTATGATGCACCGCCTGTGAACTTACGATCCATGCGTACAGGAGTTCCATGAAGCAGGTTACGAGCGGCGGCGGGTGGCCGGCGATTTTTTACGCGCTGAGGAAGTCTCGCGAAATGGGGGGCTTGTGGCGCGCGTGGAAGGCCCTGCGCAGTCGCAACGCCTGCAAGACCTGTGGGCTCGGCATGGGGGGCCAACTCGGCGGGATGGTCAACGAACGGGGCCACTTTCCCGAGATCTGCAAGAAATCGTTGCAGGCCATGGCCGCGGACATGCAAGGGGCGGTCCGGCCCGAATTCTGGAGTACTTACTCGGTCGCCCAACTCCAACGATTCTCCCCCCGCGACCTCGAACATTGCGGACGGCTGGTGCAGCCCGTCCTGCGAGAGGCGGATGATGATTACTATCGTCCGTTGTCGTGGGAAGAGGCGCTCAGCCGAATCACAACGAAGCTCCGTTCGCTCCCGCCGGATGAAACCTTCTGGTACTTCAGTGGCCGAAGTTCGAACGAAGCGGGCTTCTTGCTGCAGCTGTTTGCCAGGTTGTACGGAACAAATAACGTCAATAACTGCAGTTATTACTGTCATCAGGCCAGTGGCGTCGGACTCAATAGCTCTGTGGGAAGCGGCACGGCCACCATCGTGCTGGAAGATCTCGACCGGAGCGATTTGGTCTTCGTCATCGGCGGCAATCCGGCCAGCAATCATCCGCGACTGATGACGACGCTGATGCAGCTACGGCGGCGTGGCGGCGAGGTCATCGTGATCAATCCGCTGGTGGAAACGGGGCTGGTCAACTTCCGTGTGCCAAGTGATGTGCGCAGCATGTTGTTTGGCAGCGAGATCGCCTCGCTGTACGTCCAGCCTCACATCGGCGGCGACCTGGCTTTGCTCACCGGGGTCGCCAAGCGGGTTGTCGAGCTAGGCGCTCACGACGAATCCTTCCTACGAGATCATTGTTCGGGGAACGAACGCTGGCTGGATCATTTGCGATTGCTGGACTGGGCGGAAATTCGCGCCAAGTCGGGCGTCGAAACGAGCGAAATCGATGCGATTGCGCGGCGGTATGCCGACGCGAAGAATGTCGTCTTCAGTTGGACGATGGGAATCACTCATCACCTGCATGGCGTGCAAAACGTGCAAGCCATCGCCAACCTCGCACTGCTGCGCGCCATGATTGGGAAACCGCACGCCGGGCTATTGCCGATTCGCGGCCATTCCAATGTGCAGGGGATCGGATCGGTGGGGGTCACACCACAACTCAAGCAGGCAGTTTTCGACCGGTTGCAGAGTGAGTTCGGAGTGAAGTTGCCGACGACTCCCGGACTCGACACGATGGCGTGCATCGAACAGTCCCAGGCGGGCCGGCTGAAGCTTGGATTTTGTCTGGGTGGGAATCTGTACGGCTCGAATCCCGACGCCGTTTTTGCCGCTCAATCCTTGTCGCGTCTCGACACCCTCGTATACCTCAACACTTCGTTGAATACGGGGCACGCTCATGGCTTGGCGCGGGAAACGATGATTCTGCCGGTGCTGGCCCGCGACGAAGAGCCCGAGCCGACAACTCAAGAATCGATGTTCAGTTACGTGCGTCTGAGCGACGGTGGTCCCGCGCGGCATGCCGGTCCGCGCAGTGAAGTGTCGGTGATTGCGGACCTCGCACAGCGCGTGCTCGGCGACCGAAATTCCATCGATTGGGGTTCGATGCGACATACCGGTCGGATTCGCGAAGCGATCGCCCAAGTCGTGCCGGGTCTGGAAAAACTCCGCGAGATCGGCACGACCAAACAGGAATTTCACATCGACGGTCGAACGTTTCATCAACCGACGTTCGGCACTTCCGATGGTCGCGCCGTGCTGCACGTGCATCGGCTCCCAGAACTGTCGGGTCAGGAGCATGCATTGCGGCTGATGACCATTCGCAGCGAGGGTCAGTTCAATACCGTGGTATATGACGAGGAAGATTTGTATCGCGGGCAAGACCGGCGCAACGTAATCCTTTTGCATCCGGAAGACCTGGCACGATTCAACTTGCAGAATGATCAGCGAGTCACTGTCCGTAGCGCGACCGGAAAGATGCCTGGCATCCTTGCTCGAGCGTTCCCTCGCATTAAACCGGGCAACGCGGCGATGTACTATCCGGAAGCGAATGTGCTCGTCCCGCGGCACGCCGACGCCCTGTCGCGAACCCCAGCGTTTAAGAGTATTGTCGTCACCGTCGAGCCGGAAACGTGAAGGCCTCAGCCGGTCGCGGCCACCGGGCAAACGGCGCGCAAAATCGTTTAACCGCAAGCCGCAGGCGTGCGCTGATTAGACTGGCACACCGCTCCGCACTGCCAAAGCGCACGCCTGCGGCTTGCGGTTAAACGTACCGGTTCATTTTCTGTTCAGAATTAGAAAGCACCGTATGGCCAATGAGACTGCTGCGGGAACGAACTCTAAGATCGCTTGGTTCAGTGCCATTACGATTCTGATGGGCGCTTTCCTGCTATTTCAGGTGCAGCCGATCATTAGCCGCATGATTCTGCCGTGGTTCGGAGGCGGACCGGCGGTGTGGTCGACTTGCATGTTGTTTTTTCAGGTGTTGCTGCTGGGTGGATATGCCTATGCGCATTTTCTCAGCGGCATCCAAGTTCCCAAGCGGCAAGCGATCATTCACATTGCGTTGCTCGTGCTCGCACTCATCACGTTGCCAATCACGCCTGATGCATCGTACAAGCCCCTGGATGGAACTCGTCCAACCTGGCGCATTCTCAGTCTGCTGCTGATGAACGTCGGACTGCCATACTTCATCCTGTCGGCCACGGGTCCGCTGGTTCAGGCCTGGTTCAGTCGCGTGTATCCCGGCCGTTCGCCCTATCGGTTGTACGCACTCTCCAACGTCGGTTCGCTCGGCGCCTTGTTGAGCTATCCGTTCGTATTCGAGCCGTGGCTAACGTCGAATGCCCAGGGAACTTTGTGGTCGATCGGATTCGGAGCATTCGTATTGCTGTGCGGCGGGCTCGCGGTCTTGGCCCTGCGCTCGATCCCCGAGGAGCCGGCCGTCGTTGACGCGAAAAAGCCGGCGGCGCCGACGGACGAACCGCGGCCGCCACTCGAGCAGCGACTGGCGTGGCTGCTGCTGCCAGCGCTGGCGTCGATGATGCTGCTGGCGGTGACCGCGCACGTTTGCCAGGACGTGGCCGTGATTCCGTTTTTCTGGGTGTTGCCGCTGAGCTTGTACTTATTGTCGTTCATTATCTGTTTCGATGCCGCGGTCTGGTACCGCCGGCGAATCTTCAGCCTCCTGCTCGGTGCGACCGCCTTTTGGATTTGCTTCGTAATGCTCGACAGCGACATCGAGGAGGCAGTGAACGGCTGGATCACAAAGGTCAACGACACGACCGACGTCGTTGACATCCAGTACCGGATGAACCTGAACGGCGACTATTTCGGCGAGTTCAGCGAGCTAGTCAATTCGTTGTGCGAGAAATCAGGAACAAAGTTCCGGTTTGAGGTTTCCGACTTTGTCGGTGAATCGATCGCGTTCTTGGCGATGCTCTTCTCGCTGTGCATGGTGTGCCATGGAGAGCTGGTGCGTTGCAAACCATCGCCGCGATACTTGACCGAGTTCTACATGATGATCTCCGCGGGCGGGGCGCTGGGGGGGATTTTAGTCGGATTGATCTGCCCGCAACTTTTCTCATTCAACGTCGAAATCAACATCGGATTGGTTGCGGCGTTTATGCTCGCAGTGGGGGTCCTATGGGACGACTTTTGGCAAACAAAGCTACTGAACAAACTGTGGAAGAAATCCGTGGCGTTCCTCTGGGGTTTCGGATTCTTGCTGATTGTCGTACGAGCGCAGTTCAACGCGTATGACGAAGAAGCGCTACTGATGAAACGAAATTTCTACGGCGTCCTGAAAGTCAAAGAGCACAACGTCGGCACGGACGACCATATCCGCGAACTGCTCAATGGACGCATACTCCACGGATCCCAGTTTCAGGACATTCTCCGCCGAAAGATCCCAACCACCTATTACGCTCCGGAGAGCGGCGTCGGTCTGGCGGTTCGGTACTTTCGCAATCAGCGTCCGGTGCGAGTCGCCGTGGTTGGCTTGGGCACGGGGACGATGGCCGCCTATGGCGGCGCAGGGGATTTCTACACGTTCTACGAAATCAATCCCAATGTTCGCGAGATCGCCCAGACCTATTTCACGTATTTACAGGACTCACCCGCGAAGATCCAAATCGAACTAGGCGATGCGCGGATTTCGATGGAACGTCAAACGCCGCAAGACTTCGACGTCATTGTGCTGGACGCCTTTAGCGGCGACGCGATCCCAGTGCACTTGTTGACCAAGGAGGCGCTCGAACAGTATTACCGCCACCTCCGCACGAATGGCATCATCGCAGTCCACGTCAGCAACCGGCATTTGGATCTCAATCCGGTCGTCTACGGACTTGCAAAACACTTTCAAACGCGGCTCACCGAAGTCCATAAGACTCGCGACGATGGCTGGGGCGAAGCGGCGTCGGACTGGATTTTGCTCACCAAGAACCTGGAGTTTCTCAACTCGGAGTCGATTCGCGAACATGGCCAGGACGTCGCCGTGCCGGATAAGGTGATTCCACTGTGGACCGACCAGTACAGCAACTTGTTTCAGATCATGGAGTGAGCAAAACGTCTCGCTCGAGTCTCCGCAGAAAAAAACCGGTTCGGAGGGCTAGATCACTGTGTTTGGTTTTGAACTCGTCGTCATGTTGGTAATGATCGGCATCAACAGCATCTTTGCTGCGTACGAGATCGCGCTGGCTTCGGTCGGCCTTGCGCGGCTCGAGACGCTCGAACGCGAACGTCGTCGCGGTGCCGCGGCGGCCAGACGTATGAAGGTGGGAATGGAAGCCAGTCTGGCGGTCGTCCAACTCGGCATCACATTGGTCGGAGTCATCGCAGCCGCGACCGGCGGAGCCGGGGCGATGGAGTCACTTGACCCAATGATGCGTGCACGAGGATGGTCGCCCGGCATGGCCCAGTTCCTCTCGCTGCTCATGGTGACGATTCCATTGACCGTAGTGACCATCATCCTGGGCGAACTTGCCCCCAAGGTTTTCGCCCTGCGTAACAAGGAGTGGGTTTGCTTGCGCCTTTCAGCGCCGATGGAATGGTTCGCATTCAGCGTTTGGCCGGCGGTGTGGTTTCTGGAAAAATCGACGACGTTCATCTCGCGTCTCGGCCAACGGCTGTGGCACCCGCGCGGTGAAGCCGGCCCGTCCAACGATGCGACTTTGCAAGAGTTGCGGGCGATCGCCGCCCTCGCGCGCACGTCGCGGTTGATCGGTGTGCGTGAGGAAGGCATCATCGTGAACGCAGCCCGGATTGCCACCACTCCGGTGCGTACCGCCATGCTCCCCGCTCAGCACATCAGCACGCTCGACGTTAACGCGTCGATGGCCGATTCATTGGTCGTCGCGCATTCGGACATGCACACGCGGTTCCCGGTCACCGAACGCCCCGGCGACCCGCAAGGAATCCTCGGCTATGTGAACTTCAAAGACATCGTGTCGAGTTTGCGCCTGTCGCGCAACGAACTGTCCCTGCGCGGAATCCTGCGCCCAATCATCAGTATCCAGGCCGAAGCCACAATCGCCGTATGTATGGAACGACTAATCCACGAGCATCAGCACATCGCGATCGTGCGTGACGCGGAAGGAAAGGTGCTGGGAATGATCACGTTGGAGGACATTCTGGAGGAGCTGATCGGAGAAATCCATGACGAGTTTGACCGACTCCCCGGTCACATCACCCCGTCCGGAAAGGACTGGGTAGCTGGCGGCGGGACCACGCTGACGCACCTCCGCGAAGTGACCGGCCTGGATCTCACCGCACCCGATGCCACGCGCCCGCCGAATACACTTAACGAATGGATGCTCTACAAACTTGGCCGCCCGGCCCGCGGCGGCGACGTCATCGAGGAAGACGGTACTACCTTTTTGGTGCGAAAAGTGCGCCGCAATCTAGTCCAAGAAGCGCATATTATCGTCGCTCG
>CAZFLF010000322.1:0-7247 GCA_964519825.1 uncultured Pirellulaceae bacterium
CTTTCGAGCCGCGTGTCGCCACGACGGAGGAGAGCACAGAATGTTCAAGCGGTTTTACTTGCACTTGCTCTTGGTTTTCCTATGTGGAAAGACGGGATTGCCTGTGGGACACGCAGCTGAACGGACAGATACCCTTCTGACTCGGGCCCGCAGTGTGTTGGCTCAAATCGACGGTCGGGTCGAGGTTGCGGGACTCGAACAGCCGGTCGACATTCTGAGAGACCGCTGGGGAATCGCTCATATCTATGCGCAGAACAGCCACGATCTGTTCTTCGCGCAGGGTTACTCGATGGCCCAGGACCGTTTGTTCCAAGTGGACTTGTGGCGGCGAATTGCGGTTGGGGAAACGGCCGAGTTGTTCGGCGACGAGGCCATCGCGGCCGATCGTTTCGCCCGCTTGTTGCGCTACCGAGGAGACATGGATGCGGAGTGGAATAGTTACTCGCCCGACACGAGCGAGATTGCCACGGCATTCACGGCCGGTATCAATGCCTACATTGCCGCCGTGAAGGATAGATTGCCCATCGAGTTTCAACTGGCCGGGTATCGCCCGCAACGCTGGCAGCCGGAGGACGTTCTGGGGCGGATGTCTGGAATCATCATGAGCGGCAACTGGGAAAAAGAGATCGCGCGAGCTCGCTTGATTCAGGCTGTGGGCGTGGAGAAAGCGCGGTTGTTGGCGCCGACCGATCCGCCGCTACCGTTCGCACCCGCGCCGGGTCTGGATCTGGCCGTGATTAACGACGAGATCCTGAGCGGTTATCGCGCGGCTACTCGGATCCTCAAGTTCACTCCGAGTTCGTCGGAGAGCAATAATTGGGTAGTAAATGGTTCGTTGTCTGCCTCGGGAAAACCGCTCCTGGCGAGCGATCCGCATCGTGCCACGACACTCCCGTCGTTGCGCTATCTGGTGCATCTGCATGCGCCGGGCTGGAACGTCATCGGTAGCGGCGAACCGGCGCTGCCAGGCGTGGCGCTGGGTCACAACGAGCATATCGCCTGGGGATTCACCATCGTGGGGACCGACCAGGCGGATTTGTTCGTCGAGCGCACTCATCCCGCCGATCCGAGGAAATATCGCGTGGATGATCGCTGGGAGCCGATGCAGGTCGTGCGCGAATCGATTCGTGTCCGCGGTCGCAGCGAGCCATTGCCTCTTGAACTTCGATTCACGCGCCATGGGCCTGTGGTCTACCAAGATGAAGATCGGCAGGTAGCCATCGCACTGAAGTGGGCAGGAAGCGAACCTGGGAGTGCGGGGTATCTAGCGAGTCTGGCTGTCTCCCGAGCACAGAACCACGACCAATTCCTGGCGGCGTTGTCGCGGTGGAAAATACCTTGTTTGAATTTTGTGTATGCGGATGTCGAAGGGCACATCGGTTGGGTGGCCGCGGCCGCCACTCCCGTTCGTCGCAGCGGAGACGGGCTACTTCCGGTACCGGGCGACACCGACAAATACGATTGGGAGCGGTATTTGAGGATCGACGAATTACCGCAGTCGTTTGATCCCGCTCACGGCTGGCTGGCCACCGCCAACCACAATATTCTTCCCCCCGGTTATCCTCATCAGATCGCCTACGACTGGTCGGGACCGTTTCGATTCCGACGGATTGAAGAGCGACTAGCCGCGCAGCGATTGTTTACGCTCGAGGATTTCCAGAGCATCCAGCATGACACTATGTCGCTCCCGGCGCGCTCGCTACAGTCCGTGATCGCGAACGTGAAGTTCCCGGAGGAACTGCAGTCGTGGGTGGAGTTGTTCTCTCGCTGGGACGGTGACCTGTTGCGAACGGCGCAAGGGGGACCTTTATATGCGGTCTGGATGCAGGAATTGCTGGCCGCCATGTATGCACGGCATGCCCGGATGGAGGAAACGCAGGATCGCGGCGACCTCCGTAGCGTCCAAGTCATCCTGCAGCAACTGGAGAACCCCACCGCTGCCTGGTTCGGTCCGAACGCCCAAAAGCATCGCGACGGGTTACTCTGCGAAACGTTGGTGCGAGCCGTGGAGCGCACCAAGAAGCTGCTAGGAGAGGACCCCGCGACTTGGCAGTGGGGGCGACTGCACAAGGCGACCTTTCATCATCCGCTCGAAAGCCTCGGACCAGAGTACGTACAGGCCTTCAATCTGGGTCCGGTACCCCGCGGTGGTGACGCGAACACTCCGATGAACACTCGACATGACAAGGACTTTCAACAGGTCCACGGAGCGACTTACCGCCATGTCCTGGATCTCGCCGACTGGGACCGTGGGATGGCCACGAGCGCTCCCGGTCAATCGGGTCAGCCGGGAAGCCCCCATTACAGCGACTTGTTACCGTTGTGGGCCGAAGGACAATACTTCCCCCTGGCGTTCTCGCGCAGCAAAGTCGAAGAAGTCACACAACACCGCTTGTTGCTGGCACCGCCGAAAGCCAGGTGACGCCAGCTTGATGTTCCTGACCGCAAATCTTCCTGCCTGTTTGCAACCAGGAGTTATGGGCAGGAAGATTAGCGGGCAGGAAAATAGATTGTTTGTTTCTGTTCGCTCACGCCTGCTCTCCCTACTGTGAAACCCGGTTTTTTCCAATCAATGTCCGGTCGAATTCGGCGAATACAGCCTCGTTCGAACTCGAATCAGCACGTCGTATGAAGAATTTTGCAGGAGCCCACGTTTCAGACAATTGCTGTTGTCATAAGATTGCATTCAGCAGTCGGTCTGGCCACGATATCACCTTTGCAATTCACCCCTGGCCGTTCCTTCCGATCGACGATCACTCGACTCATGCCTGCATTGATTGACCTTGTCGAGATCACGAAGGACTACGGCCGGTTTCGGGCGCTGGATCGCGTTTCGTTGCAAATCGAGTCCGGGATCACGGGTCTGTTGGGACCGAACGGAGCCGGCAAGACGACGCTGATCAAGGTGCTGCTGGGGCTGGTGAGGACGACCAGCGGCCATGGACGGTTGCTCGATTATGAGTTGGGGCGCCAATATCGCGAGATTCGCGCTCATGTCGGGTACATGCCCGAAGACGACTGCTTTCTGCATGGTCTCACTGGGGTCGAAAGCGTGCAGTTTGTCGCGCAGCTCTCGAAGTTTCCGGCCATCGAAGCCCTGCGGCGTGCGCATGAGATCCTCGACTTCTGCGGACTGGCTCAGGAACGCTATCGCAAGGTCGAAACGTACTCGACTGGCATGCGTCAGAAACTGCGATTCGCTCAAGCCATCGTGCATGATCCGCCCGTGCTAATCCTCGATGAACCAACTTCAGGCCTTGACCCGGAAGAACGTCAGGTAATGCTCAACCGCATTCGGCTACTGGCTCGCGATCACGGCAAGGCCGTGCTGATCTGCACGCACATCCTGCCTGACGTGCAGTCGATCAGCGATTCTGTGGTGATTCTGGCGCGCGGGCGCGTACAGATTTCGGAGCGACTGACCGTCCTGAGCCGTCCCGCGGCCCCATCGCTCGAAGTCCGTTTGCTCGGATCATCCGATCGGTTTATCGACCTGATTCGCGGTCGCGGAATTGGAGTCACTGCGCGGTCGAACGGGACGGTGGTTCTCCAAGGCGCGCAGGATGACCTGGCTGGGCAAGTCTGGCAGACGGCATGCGAGTGCGGAGTCGGCGTCCGTTCGATGACGCCGTCGCGAAACTCGCTCGAAGAAATCTTCCTCAAAGCCGTTCGCGAGGAGCCGCAAGTTGAGTGAACATTCCGCCGACAGCGTCTCTCCAATGACGACGTCCACCCAATCCGAACCGACCGGGGCCCAGACAGGTCGCGGTGTCCACCACCTAGGCTACCGCGGCTGGTCGGGCCGGCAGGCGCCAGGCTGGATGCGCTGGACGGTGATTTCCGCCGTCGGCGTGCGCCGCGCGTGGCAGAATATGTGGTTAAGGCGAATGTTATTTTTCGCCTGGCTGCCCACCGTGTGGTTTGGAATGGGTCTCTTTTTTTGGGAACAGGCGACTGAGTATCCCGAGTGGCGGGTGACCCTGACTCCATTTTTGAACGGCATGCCGCCGACACCCGAGTTCGACGAGATCAGGCAGGCTGTTCGCAGCGGCAACTTAGAAGCGAGCCGTCATACGGTATGGACCTGGCTGCTGCAAACATTCTTTCGCTATCCGCAGAGCGTGGTGATGGTGATGGTTGTCGGCATGATTGCTCCGCCACTGATTTCGCAGGACATTCGGTCGCGAGCGTTTCTGCTGTACTTCTCGCGGCCACTGACTCGTAGCGAGTATCTGCTAGGTAAGGTGGGCGGCCTGTGGGCTTACCTGTCGATCATTTCAATGGTACCGGCGCTGGCGCTCTACGTGGTGGGACTCTTCCTGTCGCCGAGTCTGGGCGTCATCGACGCCACTTGGGATATTCCGCTCCGCATCCTGGCCGCCTCGGTCGTGCTGATGCTGCCGACTTCCGTTCTGGCGCTCTGCTTTTCGTCGCTGACTCAAGAAAGCCGTCTTGCCGGTTTCGCCTGGTTTGCGGTGTGGATTCTGGGGTGGTTCACTTTCGGAGCCGCGACGACAGCGGAGGCGCTCAATGCCCAGCGGGCGTACAGGCAGACGGGGGTTGTAGTCATGGAGGAATCCGCGTGGACGCACGTCTCGCTGTATCACACGCTGGGGCGGGTGCAGGGGTGGGTGTTTGGTTTCGCCGACTTTAGTGACGTGTTGATTTCGATGCTGATCCTGGTTGCTATAACCTCGATCTCGCTAGTGATTCTGTTCCACCGAATCTCCGCTCCGATGCGGGCCTGATGCTTACCATGGGACGCCGCGGCCGACAGCCGGTCTCGTCGAAAGATGATTCAATATTAAGCCGTTGAGAATCAAGAGTACCGATCTCGATGATTGAACTCCGCAACGTGACGAAACTGTATGGCAAGGTGATCGGCGTGAACGACTTCACGCTGACGCTGGATCCGGGTGCGTACGGGTTGCTGGGGCCAAACGGTTCGGGCAAATCGACCCTGCTCAATCTGATTACCGGCCAACTTCGGCCAACGCTGGGAACCGTGCGTGTGCTGGGCGAGTCGCCGCGCAACAACGCTAGGCTTTTCCGGCGGATGGGCTACTGCCCGGGGGGCGAAGGCTTGTACTCCAACGTCTCGGGCTATGACTGGGTGAGGTATCTGCAGCGGCTGCAGGGCCTGTCGCCTCGGCAGGCTGGAACGGCGGCCGCCGAGTCTCTCGAGTTAGTTGGTATGGCCGAGGCAATGCACCGTCCCATCTCGAGTTATTCGCGCGGAATGAGACAGCGCACCAAACTGGCTCAAGCCATCGCGCACAAACCGGACTTTCTCATTCTGGACGAACCGTTCAATGGTCTCGATCCGGTCGGCCGACACGAGCTGACCACCGTGCTGCGCAACTGGATCGGACTGGGAAAGAGCCTGCTGTTCGCTAGCCACCTCCTGCACGAGATCGAGTCGATCACGCAGTCGTTTCTCTTGATTTTTGGCGGTCGGCTCCTGGCGTCGGGCACAGCGGAAGACGTTTACGCGATGATGGCGGGACTGCCGAACGAAGTCACACTGCGCTGCACCGAGCCCCATGCGCTGGCCGCGCTGCTGATGCGCCAACGTGTGGCTGATTCCGTGCGCATCACGGGCGAAACGCTGACCGCCGCGACTCAGCGGCCAAGAAATCTGTACGAGAAACTGCCCGGTTGGCTGGCAGAGTCTGGCCTGAAAGTTTCCGAAATGCACGCGGCAGACGAATCATTGCAGGCCCTATTCAATTCCTTGATGAAGATGCACCGAGGTGAGCTGTGACTGGCAATGTGGGTGCGGTCTTTCTGTTTGAGTGGAAGCGGGCACTGACCTTGCCAAGGATGGCCTGGTGGGTGCTCCTAGCGGTTTTCCCGGTTTTCATCATCGGGGTGATCCGTTTCACGGCCCAAGAGAAACCGCCGCGTGAACTGTGGGCACTCTTCCTCTTTGCGCTGGTACCAATGCTCGTGTCGATGCTGGGCTCGTTGCTTTGGACCACACCTGCCATCTCGGCCGAACTGGAACGGCGAAGTTGGGTCTACCTGACCGTGCGTCCGAACGGCGGCACGGCTGTGCTGCTGGGGAAATACCTGGCCGCAGTAACCTGGGTCATTCCACCGGCTCTGGTTGGTCTATCCATCGCCGTGCCGCTAGCCTCGACAGACGATGGATGGAAATTATGGTGGACGATGGTTCGACTGGTGTGTCTCTCGTGTCCAGCGTACGCCGCTGTCTATCTGCTCCTGGGAACGTTGATGCCTCGCCGCGCGATCGTGTTGGCCGTGGCTTACACGCTGATCTTCGAGTTGGTCATCAGCTTTATCCCAGCGGTGATCAACAAGTTGACCGTGCAGTACCGCTTGCGAGCTTTGCTGGTGGACTGGTACGAATTCCCGATTCCGGAAGGACGGCAGCCGGGAGTGCTGGCTCTGATCGGAGACTCGCCGGCCTGGCAGCACGTCGCGATTTTGATGCTCCTTACGCCAACCTTGCTGGCCGTCTCGGTCGTTATCCTGCGCTGGAGCGAATTCTCATCGTCTGCCGAGTCCGACGTCTGAAAACTGAAAGAAGGCTATTACTATGACGACCACAAATGCGTCCACGACAGTTCGCCATTCTGGCTTACCTCCAATGAACCGCGCGCAGTTTCGCAGCGAAATGTTGCTGGCGTACACCCTTGCGGTAGTGGTGGTCGTCGGATCAACCTCAATTGACGATGCGAATGCGGCTCAACTCTGGGCAGGAGTCGCAAAAGTTGACATCACCAATACGGACGCCGGCCCGGCTAATGGCCCCTTATATGTCAAAGCACTCGTACTGAAAGATGAAACCACGATTGCGGCCATTGTCACTGTCGACGCAGTGGCCATTGCAGAGATCGGATCGATCCGCAACGACTATCTTGGCAAAGTTCGTTCGCGGATCGAGAAGGAACTCAACATCCGGCCAACGAATGTTCTGATTAATGCCAGCCATTGTCACGGAATCGTATGCGCCGATATCGATCAGCGGACATACCAGGCGGTGAAGGAAGCCTCGCAGAACATGGTTCCCGTGAATGTCGGCGCAGGCACCGGACATGAAGATCGAATCATGGAGAACCGGAGGCTCAAGCTGAAAAACGGAAAGGAGGTCGACGTTCGCCACGCATACTCACTTCCGCCCGACGAAGAGGTCGCTGAGGTTGGCCCGATCGACCCGGAAATAGGCATTCTTCGGCTGGACAGGAAAGACGGCCGGACGCTGGCGGTTGTTTACAATTTCG
>CAZFLF010000323.1:0-7242 GCA_964519825.1 uncultured Pirellulaceae bacterium
GAGATAAAACGCCCGCTAGCTACCGCAGCGTAAAATCAATTGCCCTTATGCACCCGTACACTACCTCGACGAATGCGCGATCGATTGCGGTGATCAACGTCAGGCTGATAGGCCCGCGCGCGAAAGGATGTGCCACCCGGGACAGGAATTTGCTCAAATCATTCTGACCCGGTTCCAAACGCGGCCTGCGTTCCCATTCGAACGTAGTGCACGCCTCTCACTTGCATCGGCATAAGCGAGACGTTTGTGCTACGGGAGATAAGGGGTGACCAACAATACCGGACCCAAGGATATGATTTTTTCAACGCTTCGGCTTACGATTCTGTTATCTGACTTCGTATATGCCATGGCAGCCGTACTCCACTGGGACCTCGGGCGGCGAATCGCTCTGGCAGCCGGCCTCTGCTCTCTCCTGTTTGCGGCCCCCGGACTCTGTGACGATGAATTCGCCGCTCCCCTACCTGCCGGCGTGCAAGCCGTCTGGGACACGAGCCGGTCGTATCGCGAAACCACAGCAACTCGCGAACGAATCTGCATCAACGGGTTGTGGCGCTGGCAACCGACTGGTCGCACGCACGACCAAGTGCCCGCAATGAACTGGGGCTATTTCAAGGTTCCAGGGTGTTGGCCGGGAATCACCGACTACATGCAGAAGGACTGTCAGACGCTGTACTCGCATGCGAGCTGGAAGGACCAGCGGCTAGCCGGTATCACCGCGGCCTGGTACCAGCGCGAGATCACCATCCCCGAGTCGTGGAATGGCCGCCGCCTTGCTCTCTCGGTCGAGTATTTGAATTCTCACGCGGAAATCTATGTCGACGGGAATTCGGCCGGTGAGCTGCGGTTTCCGGGTGGCGATCTAGATCTGACACCATTGTGCCGAACGGGTGGCAAGCACATTCTGAGCCTGCGCGTCACCGCCATGCCGCTCAAGGGGGTCCTGCTCTCGTACATCGACAGCAATTCTGCCCGAGAGGTGCTGGGAAACGTGGCCCGTCGCGGTTTGTGCGGCGATGTCTATCTCATGGGAACGCCTGCCGGAGCGCGCATCCTCGACGTGAAGGTGGACACGTCGGTCCGCAAACGGGAAGTCACGTTCGACGCGGCACTGGAGGGGCTGGCTCCAGATGCACAGTATGCACTTCACGCCCGAGTCACCGCAAAGGGGCAACTTGTCCGGGAATTCACGAGCGATCGCTTTCAGGTGCGTGACCTCAAAGATGGCCGCAGCGCGTTCAGCGAGAAGTGGGAGTCGGACCGGCTCTGGGACCTGAACACTCCGCAAAATGTGTACGACGTCAGCGTGTCGCTCGAGCACGTTGGGGACCGGGTACTCGATACCAGTTTCAGCTTGCGTTTCGGCTATCGTGAATTCTGGATTGACGGCCGAGACTTTTATTTGAACGGCAGTCGCATCTTTCTGTCCGCGGTCCCGTTGGATAATGCGCAGATAGGCGCCGCATTGGCCAGCTACGAGGAGGCTCGAGAAAGCCTCCGGCGTTTGAAGAACATCGGGATCAACTTCGTCTATACGCACAATTACGGATGTCAACCGGGTGACCATCTGAGCTTCACAGAGATCCTGCGGGCCGCGAACGATGTCGGGATGCTGGTCGCCCTCTCCCAGCCGCATTTCTCACATTATGAATGGCAGAAGCCCGACGCCGACCTGAATAACGGCTATGCCCGGCACGCGGAGTTCTACGTACGAGCCGCTCAGAACCATCCCGCGGTCGTGGCTTATGCTATGAGCCATAACGCCAATGGATATGGCGAGGACATGAATCCGGACATGATCGATGGCTTGGTGGATCCCCGCAGTCCAGGCGAACTGAATTACACCCGGCGCGCGCTGCGGGCGGAAGCGATCGTGAAGCACTTCGACCCAGGCCGAATCGTTTATCACCACGCGGGAGGCAATCTGGGATCGATGCATACCATCAACTTCTATCCGAATTTCGTCCCGCCGCAGGAAATGTCCGACTGGTTCGAGCACTGGTCGACGAAAGGAGTGAAGCCCGCGTTCACCTGCGAATACGGCGCCCCGTTTTCCTGGGACTGGGCCATGTACCGGGGCTGGTTTCAAGGAGAACGGTCATTCGGCAGTGGGCGAGTTCCCTGGGACTTCTGTCTGGCCGAATGGAATTCCCAGTTCTTCGGCGACCGGGCCTTTCAAACGAGCGAGTTCGAACGGACCAACCTGCGCTGGGAAGCCAAACAATTCAAACAAGGAAATTTTTGGCAGCGGTGGGAGTACCCTCACGACCTGAATTCCAAACTCTTCGAACAGCGGTATCCGGTCATTGCTCAATACATAACGGACAACTGGCGGGCCTTTCGGACTTGGGAAGTGTCGGCCATTTCCCCCTGGGAACATGCGCAATACTGGATACTGCGAGACGGGGTTGATCGGGGCCGGAAGGAGTTGCCGGTGGATTGGCAGAGTCTCCAGCGCCCCGGACTAAGCGCGGACTATCTGGCCCAAAGGTATGAACGGATGGACTTGGCCTACGAGCGGTCGGACTGGGTACCGACGGCCGCTGCGCAGGCTCTGCTGCGCAACAACCTGCCGCTGCTGGCCTACATCGCGGGCCGGCCCGCAGCGTTTACGAGCAAGGACCACATTTTCCTCCCGGGCGACACCGTGGAGAAACAGGCCATCGTCATTAACAACTCCCGCCAAGCCGTGGAGTGCGATTGCACGTGGTCGCTTGGCCTCCCCCAACCAGTCACCGGCACAAAGCACTTCACGGTGCCGACCGGTCAACAGGTGCGCATTCCCTTGCACTTCCCACTGCCCGACGCCCTGCCGGCAGGCACGTACGATCTGCGAGCCAGTTTCAAGTTCAGCAGCGGCTCGACGCAGGACGATGCGTTTGCGATTCACGTGCGGCCTCGCCCGTCCGCGCCTCAAGTCCATGCGAAGGTCGCGCTCTTCGACCCCCGGGGCGAGACCGAGACGTTATTGAAACGGCTTTCGATCGGATATCAGTCCGTCGATGCCAACGCCGACCTTTCAAAATACGACCTGTTAATCGTCGGCAAATCGGCTTTGACGGTCGACAGTCCGGCGCCGGACATCTCGCGAGTGCGCGACGGTTTGCGAGTCATCGTGTTCGAACAATCGTCCGACGTGTTGGAAAAGCGGTTCGGTTTCCGAGTGACGGAGTATGGCTTGCGATGGGTCTTCCCGCGTGTGCCGGATCATCCGTTGCTGGCTGGGATCGGGGAAGCAGACCTGCGCGACTGGCGCGGCGCCGCGACGATCCTCGCGCCGCGACTCCAATACGAGCTACGGCCTCGCTATGGGCCAACGGTGAAGTGGTGCGACATTCCGGTCCCGCGCCTGTGGCGGTGTGGCAATCGAGGCAATGTGGCATCGGTCCTGATCGAGAAGCCCGCGCGCGGCAATTTTCTCCCTATCGTCGATGGGGGATACAGCCTCCAGTACAGTCCGCTCCTGGAGTACCGCGAAGGACAGGGACTGATCATGTTCTGCCAGGTGGACGTCACGGGGCGAACCGAGATCGACCCGGCCGCCGATGCGCTGGCCCGCAATCTTCTCCAGCACGTATCCGCGGCGAAACCGGCGGCCAATCGGACCGCGATGTATGTAGGCGATCCGGCCGGACGCGAACATCTGGAAAGGTGTGGCCTCGCCGTGCAACTGTACGAAAGCGGGAAGCTGTCGTCCGACAAGGTTTTGATCGTGGGTCCAGGTGGAAGTGCGAAGCTTGCCGGGGACTCGGCAAGGATCTCCAGCTGGCTGAAAAATGGCGGGAACCTGCTGGCGATTGGGTTGGACCAGCAGGAGGTGCACGCCTTCCTGCCGCGCAGTATTCAGCTGAAAAAGGCTGAGCACATCTCGGCCTACTTTCCGCCGTCGGGCGTCGATTCCCCTCTGCAAGGAATTGGACCGGCGGATGTCCACAACCGTGATCCCAAGGAGCTCTCTCTCGTTGCCGCAGGCGCGACCATCTTCGGGGACGGTGTCTTGGCGCAGGCGGAGAACATGAACGTCGTCTTCTGCCAATTGATTCCTTGGCAGTTCGGCGGGAACAACCAGCTGAACCTCAAGAAGACATATCGGCGGTCTTCGTTTCTCCTATCGCGTGCGCTGGCGAACATGGGAGTCACTGGCTCCACGCCGATCGTCACGCGTTTTGCGACTCCGGTGGAGGCTTCGAGTTTGCAAAAGCGCTGGCAGGACGGACTCTACCTCGACCAGCCCGAAGAATGGGATGACCCGTACCGGTTCTTCCGCTGGTGAGCCGCAGACCAAGCAATCCACGTCGACTGCTAGCCGTTTGATGGATTTTTGTGCGCACTTTTGCGGAATGACTAATTCCTAAGGACTAATGACTAACGAATGTCGAATGAGGAAGCGGCCAAACGAGCTTTTATGTCCGTGGTAATGACTCGACCTATGCCGCGTTGTTGGTCATTGGGGCTTCGTAATTCCTTAGTCATTAGACGTTAGTCATTAGTCATTTCTTGGCTGCGGCTACCTGCCAAGAAAAGTTGACAACGCAGACCGACTATGCAGAATGCCGGCACGTTGCCCATAACTGATTGGGCAGAGTTCTTTAGAATGATTCGGCGGCTTAATGAACAACTCGGAGTTTGCCTTGAAACCTCGTTCTGCCGTTGGCGCTGCATTGATACTACTTGTCCTTGGCGGATTTGCCGTTGCCGCTGACCTCGCCGAAATCGAACGCTCGCTCGCCAAAGAACCGCGATACGAGTCGGACCAACCGGGCTATGTGTTGCTGGCGTTCGGTTCAAAAGCCACAACTCGGGTTTGGCTTGTCGTTGATGATGATGTCGTGTACCTCGACCGAAACGGCAATAACGACCTTACGGATCTCGACGAAAAGATTCGGGTAGCAGAAGTACGCCAACTCACGAGCGCCAACGCCTCGTTCGCCGAGTACAGGATCTACGGGTTGGGGGATATCGTCGATCCTTCGGGAAGCCCCACCTACAAAAAGTTAACGGTAAGGCAGTTCCGACGCCCGTCGGAGAAGTTCGACGTGAGTACGCCAGAGGACAAAGAAGTGAAAGCGCTTTTGACGCAACACCCTAACCTCAGCGGCAACATCAGCGTTTCCGTTGACGGTAAACTCCACCAAAACGCCGGGCCATTGTTCGGCCGCACACCAGCCGAGGCCCCGATAGTTCATTTCGGCGGGCCTCTTACGATGCGAGTCGATGATGAATTGCTTGGCGATCCCATGGTGCGGCGGGTGGGAAAGGAGTCGGACTTGTCGTTGCAAATCAGGCTGGGCACTCCCGGGTTTGGCAAAGATTCGTTTGCGTATTGCGACTACGACATTGTTCCCGAAAATATTCACCCCACGGTTGTAGCCCGATTCACTAGCGCCGACGTTGCCAAGTCACCAATCGTGCAAACTTTCTTTCTCAAGGGTCGATGCTGAGGGAATATCTTTCATGGCCCCGTGCGGGTTCCAGACACAGCGGCCAAAGGCAAAGCAAGATTAACCATCTCACTTCCAGACTGGGAAGGATACACGGTAAAACCAATTGAACTTGAGGTAGAAGTTCAGTAACGATGGCCGCCGCAGAACAGCGGATGAACCGGAGCCGCCGATCCGGTCGAGTGTGATGGAGGACCGATTGCTGGCGTCCCGGTTGTCCTTGACGTTTCGGCTATCCGAGAGATTATGTCGTTTCCCGACGCCGAATTTGCGATTGTTTCAGACGACAAGTTGCGGCAATATCTACTGAATCCGTCGCATTCCGTTGGTGGTCCGAAGGCGGCATGGTTTGCGTCGCTCGGGTACACACTCGAAAATGCGGACGAACTTCGCACCGCCCTGATCGAGGTCGCCAAAGCCAATGACGTCTTTCGTTCCACGCCGTCGCCTTATGGTGTAAAGTACGAAGTAGTAGGCGAGATTGGTTGTCCAGGATTCCACCCGGGAAGGGTCGTTACTGTCTGGATGGTTTCTGGGAACGACCGGCCGCGACTCATTACTGCCCACCCTGCTGGATAATCGCCATGCTCGCCGAACATTCGATGGTTGTCCTCAAATCGGACTTGCCCAACGTTGGACTAAGTGCGGGTGATGTTGGCGCGGTTGTTTTCGTCCACAATGCCGGCGCGGCCTATGAGGTTGAGTTTGTGGATGGCGATGGTCGAACGATCGCTCTTGTGACTTTGGAATCATCCAAGGTACGGCCGCTTGCCGGCGGCGAACTCTTACACGCTCGCAAACGCGACTGATTCGTCAAGCTGCTTGATCCAACGCTGCACTTGGAGCGCATCGAAGTAGGTGGCTCCGACCGGCACGGACTCAAATCCGCGAACGACTCGGCAGAAGCAGCGGAGTTCTTCGGCCATCATGCCGGTCGGTCCGGTCTCGTCGGCCCGGATCTCCAAGGCCATCGGCCAACGCGCTTGCTCGTCCCAGACTTCGATGGGACGCGGGTTCGGCGTGATCCTCGCCGACCAGCCGGATCCGAAAACCTCCATCCGATCGAAACCACGGGGAGCCATCCCGGCTGTCGTGAGATACGACGCGGCGAAAGAAGCCAGCGTCCCGTCGCTCCACTGTAATTGAGCCAACGCCACGTCGATTGCGCCGGTCGCCGTACGATGACATTGAGCCGAGTAGCTGGCGGGGTCCGCGCGGTTCATCAGGACTTGGACCATATACAAATCATGCACCATAGTCGCGTGTAACGGGTTCTCGCCGGGGAAGTCTCGCACAATCGTCGCCGGTCGATGACGGACGCAGTCGATGAAGCTCAAGGCCCCACGTCGCGCCGCTTCCTCGCGCAGCGCACGAAACTCGCTATTGAACAGGACGATGTGTCCGATCATCAGGTTGGACGAGTCGGCTCGAACAAGCGGCCCAAGGCTCGCGGCCTCGGCCAGCGAATCTGAGATCGGCTTTTCGAGCAGCACCGTCTGGCCAGCTTCCAGCAACTGCCGCGTGACGGAGACATGCTCCGACGTCGAGCAAGCCACGACCCACGCTTCCGCGTGCGATTCGTCGATCGCCCGCTTCAAGTCGATCCAACCGGATACTCCGGGCAATTCACGCCGAAGAGTGTCGAGACTCGTCTGCCGCCGTGCGACGACTCCGACCAACTCCGCTTCCGCCAAACCCGCCAACGTCAGCGCATGTAACCGCCCAAACCGACCGAGTCCCACTACACCAACTCTCAGTGGTTCCAAAGTCTTTGGTTTGGCATGATGTCTCTCAGTTCGTGGCC
>CAZFLF010000324.1:0-7229 GCA_964519825.1 uncultured Pirellulaceae bacterium
CACACGCATGATGATCGACGCGGTCAAGCTGCTCCGCGAGGGAATCATCGGCAACGTGATGGTCGCCAAATGTTGGAACATTCAACGTCGCGGCGCGCTCGGACCTGGAGAAATGGCCAATCCGCCGGCCGGCTTGGATTACGACACCTGGGTTGGCCCCGCCCCAATGATTCCCTATCGAACGAATCGCGTGCACAATCGCTGGACATGGTGGTATCACTTTGGCACCGGTGATATGGGGAATGATGGCGTGCATGACGTCGACTACACTCGCTGGGGCCTCGGTGTCGACACGCATCCGACCAAAATCGTGGCGCTCGGCGGAAAATTCGACTTCAACGACGAGAAGGAATTTCCCGATACCCAGCAGGTGACGTTCGAGTATCCAGGCAACGGCAAGCCGGGCGATCGCCGTTTGTTAATCTACGAGCAGCGATTGTGGTCCACGAACTACCCGCACAACTGCGACAGCGGTGCCGAGTTTTATGGCTCCAAGGGACAGATGTTTCTCAGCCGCCGCGGAAAGATCGAGGTTCTGTCGGACCGCAATCAGCCGGTGCAAGTCGCCGTCCAGCTGGAAGCCCAGAATGACACCGCCCACGTCCAGAATTTTTGCGAAGCGATTCGTGGCGGCGGGAAACTCAATGCCGATGCCTTGACCGGTCATCTCTCGACGTCCCTGTGCCACCTCGGCAACATCGCCACGCGGCTGGGTCGTTCACTCACGTTCGATCCCCATAAGGAACAAGTCGTGGGGGACGAGGAAGCCAACGCGCTCGTCCGCCGTGAGTACCGAGAGCACTGGGGGACACCGCGCGGCGTTTAGCGCGGTCCTGGTGACGCACCTAACGGTTTCAGAATACGAAATCCGGCACCTCTTCGCTGTTGGTGTTCCGGTCGTGTCAGCTACAATCCGTTGTGTTCTTGGCCGTGAGTCCGGTGTTTCAGTTCGGTCCGTGCAGGGAATGACGCCCGAGGAAAACACTCCATGACGATTTGCCGCTGTAGTGGTCCGCCGGCGCGTCGCGAGTTTCTTCAAGCAGGGACGCTTGCGTTGGGAGGATTGGGCCTCGCTGAGGTGTTGCGAGGGCGCGCGGCGGCTGGAGAGCTAAATCGAGACACGTCGGTTATTTTGCTCTATCTGCACGGCGGTCCGTCGCAGTTGGAGACCTACGATCTGAAACCTGACGCGCCGATCGAATATCGCAGCGTATTTGCACCCATCGCGACGAATGTCCCGGGAATGGAGATTTGCGAGCTCTTTCCTCTCCAGGCCAAAATTGCCAACAGGTTTTCACTTGTTCGCTCGTTGAATCATGACGTCAACAGCCGTATCTCGATCAGGCACTCTCCGCGCTGATCGAGGATCTGTTCGAACGCGGCCTCGACCAACGCGTGCTGGTCGTCGTGGTGGGGGAATTCGGTCGCACACCGCGGCTGAGCCGAAATGCAACCGGCGTTGGACGCGATCATTGGCCCCAGGCCTACACGGCGTTGGTCTCCGGCGGTGGATTGCGAATGGGCCAAGTCGTCGGCGCGACAAATGCCAAGGCCGAGTACCCGACCGAACGTCCCTACTCTCCGCAGGATCTGCTGGCCACAATCTATCGGCACCTGGGAATCGACGAATCGGAGGCGTTTGTCGACCTGGCCGGCCGCCCCGTCCCGATTCTGCCGCATGGGACACCGATCCGGGAACTCCTTTGACCGTACGCCGGCTCCGAAGACATTCGCCGCGGATCAGCGATTGGGGGTTTCCACGAACTCCCACAACTTGATCGTGCGGTCGAAGCTTCCGGAGGCCATGCGACGTCCGTCGGGAGAAAACGCTAATCCGTACACGGTGTTGTCGTGGGCGGCAGTGATTGAGGGTTGGGTTCCGTCGACGGCGTTGCAGAGCAGAATGCGGCCATCGTCACCGCCGGATGCGAGCCACTTTCCGTCCGGGGAAAAAGCCAGACATTTGATTCGCTGGGTCACGGCGTCGAGGACTGTTTGGCATTCCCCGTCGGCTATACTCCAGCGGCGAATCGAGCTATCGCTACCGCCGGAGGCGAGCACCTCGCCGGCCGGCGCAAAGGCCACGCACTGGATCGGACCCGTGTGCCCTTTCAAACTCCGTTGCTGTTGACCGGTGTTCAGGTCCCACAGCAATAACGCATTGTCGTTGCCGCAAGACGCCAGACGTTTCCCGTCCGGCGCGAAAGCAAGTCCGTAGATCGCGTCGGTATGGCCGCGTAGAACCCACCGTATACTTCCCCCGTCGACGGCCCACACGCGAACCTCGTTGTCGTGACCTCCCGACGCCAGCCATTTGCCATCCGCTGCCGCGGCCATGCATTCGATGTAGTTTTGATGGCCGGTGAGAGTCGCTTGCAACGTACCGGAAACCGGATCCCAGATTCGCAAGGACCGATCGAGGCTGGCCGAAAACAACTTCGTTCCATCGGGTGAGAACGCGATGCCGCAAACCCCGTCACCATGCCCGTGCAGACGCGACTGTTCCTGGTCCGTGGTCAGATCCCAGAGCTTGATGGTGTTGTCGAGACTTGCCGAAGCGAGCAACTTGCCATTCGGAGCAAAGGCCACCGCATAAACCGCATTGGGATGGCGAAAGGTGGCACGCAGTTGCAGCATGAGAGAATCCAAAACCTCAAAGCTGCGACAAGTCGCCGCACTCCAAAAAGTGCGAAATGCGAAACTACGTCAACTCGCGCAGCGGCCGGTACAGCGTGTGATCCACCAGATAACGGGGTCTGCCGTTCAGGTCATTCAACGTTGCATGATTGGTATCAATGCCCAGGTTGTGATAAAGCGTGGCAAACACATCCTGAAAATGAACGGGGCGTTCCGTAGGGTGTTCACCCAATCGATTCGTCGCGCCAATCACCTGTCCCGCGCGGATTCCGCCTCCGGCCAACAATGCGCAGGCGACGTTCGGCCAGTGATCCCGGCCGCCGTTCTTATTGATTCGAGGCGTTCGTCCGAATTCGCCCCAGACGACCACCGAGACGTCATTCAGCATGCCCCGCGATTCGAGATCCTCGATCAACGCCGAAACTCCCTGATCCAATGCCGGGAAATGGTCGCGCGCGTTCTCAAAGTTCGTTCCATGCGGTCGGCCATGCCAATCCCACCGGCCGTACGCCAGACTGACGACTCGAACACCAGCTTCGACAAGCCGTCGAGCGGCCAAGAGGTAGTCGTTCAACAGCGGCCCCGCGTCGCCGTAGCCGGCTGGCTCCGGTGAGCCGCGTCCGTATCGCTCTCGCACACGTGGATCTTCCCGGTCCACGTCGAGCGCTTCAGCCAGGCGACTGGAGGTGAGGACGGCGAAGGCTTGCTGGTAATACGCGTCCAAGCCGGCGATGGCTCCGTTAGCGTCCACCTCACGCTGCAGCCGGTCCAACTGCGCCACCAGTGTCTTGCGATCGGAGAGATTGTCGAGCGTGATACCGTTCAGGACCAGGTTCGCTTGGCCCTCTGCGTTCGGAGTGAATGGTGCATGGGCTTGTCCGACGAATCCCGCTTGCCCAGGGTCCGACCAACCAGTCCCTTTCATTTTAGGTGTCAGGCTGACGAACGGAGGCGTGCCAAGCCGCAACGGTCCCTGCAGTTTCGAGACTGCGGCGCCGAGCGAAGGCCACCCTCCCGCCGGTTGCCGATTGACGGGCCAGCCCGTGAGACACTGGAAGGCTGCGTGCCTCCCCTCCGAGCCGATTAACGAACGGATGATCACGAGTCGATCCATGAGCTGCGCCAGCCGCGGGAGATGTTCGCAGATTTCAATGCCTGGCACGCGAGTCTCGATCGGTCGAAACTCGCCACGGATTTCCACCGGAGCATCCATCTTCAGGTCAAACATATCCTGGTGGGGTGGTCCACCGGACAGAAAAATCATGATGATCGCTTTGTTGGATCGACCGATCCCCAACTGTGACTCGGCCTGCAGAAGCTGCGGCAACGATATACCGCCCAAGGCCAGTCCCCCGATACGCAAAAACGAGCGACGGGAAACTCCACTGCATTGCGGATGTGTCATTCCCTGAGTCGATTGCATGAACTTCTCCCACCCATGGACTGCTCGTTTTTTGGTCGATAACACGCATCAACGAGCATCAATATGCGCGAATCCGTTCCCGGAACCAAGAGAAAAAATCGTCCCGCCTTCGTTTAACCGCAAGCCGCAGGCGTGCGCGTGGATGGCGGCGATGGCATCCGAAGACGCGCACGCCTGCGGCTTACGGTTAAACGAGCCAACCTCACCCGGGTGCGGAATAGCGAGAGAATTCTTCAGAATAGACCCACCAGGGGCTGGCCGCGTTGCACCAGACGCCGGGGTCGCCGCAATGTATCGAGGTACTCCGTGGCCGGGTGGATTCCCAACGCATGGTAAATCGTGGCTACGAGATCATAGGGATGCACTGGGTCGGATTTGGGCCACGCCCCATGTCGGTCCGATTGTCCATAGATACGGCCCGGTTGGACTCCCCCTCCGGCGACGAGAAAACTGTAACATTCGGGCCAATGGTCGCGCCCGCCGGGACCAACATTGTCCGTTGTCGGGGCGCCGATCTTGGGCGAGCGACCGAACTCGCCGACAGCGATGACCAGCGTTTTTTGCAACAGTCCGCGGGCTGCCATGTCTTCCAAGAATGCCGACAAGGCTTGGTCGAAAACCGGACAGCGGTGATCACGGAGCATCGGGAAGTTATTGCGGTGCGTATCCCACGATCCGTCCGATCCCGCAACCGGTTCATCGTCGGAACGAGCGGGCCAGGTAACCTGCACGAACCGCGTGCTCGCTTCGACTAACCGCCGAGCCAAAAGTAGACTCTGACCGAACCGTGTCATGCCGTAACGTTGCCGCAGCGTTTCGGCTTCCTCGGCTAGACGAAATGCGCGCACGGCGCGCGGCGTTTGAATCAACGACAACGCCGTATCGTAGAAGGCGTCAAACCCTGATTGCCGGCTGCGAATCGCCCCGCCATGCTCGTCAATCACACGCCGCAGGTCGAGCCTCTGTGAAAGGCGATCGAGTGTGACATCAGCCGGGAGCTCAAAGCCGATGGGCCGAAGGACCTGAGTCGGGTCGTCATACATGGCGTAGGGATCGTAGGTAGCTCCCAGCAGGCCGGCCGACTGGCCGACACCGACTTCTCGCCCTTCCTTCACCGGGCCGCAGACGGCGATGTTACTGAAGCTGCCGCGTGCCGCTGGACGATAGCGGGCAATGTTGGCCCCCAAGGATGGCAAATCATCGCGTGATGGCGGCTGGGCCAGACCCGTGGGCGAAAAATTCGTCGGGTCATGGCCGGTCATCAACATGTAAATGGCGGCGCCGTGATTCCGCAGCCCTTTGGGATCCACTCCGATCGAACGCACGAGCGCGTAGTGCTGGGATTGGAGCGCCAGTTTTGGCAGTACTTCACCCAGAAACAGACCCGGAGTGTTGGTCGCAATCGGTTTGAATTCTCCCCGGATCTCCGCTGGAGCATCCGGTTTCGGATCCCACAGATCGATGTGGCTCGGCGAGCCCTGCAAATAGACCAGCACCACAGAATCGGCCGCCCCGAAGCCTCGTCCGACGACAGGTGATTCGGTCGCATTCGCAGCAGCGCGAAGAATCCTTGGCAACGACAAGCCCATCAAGGGGAGCGTACCGAGGGTCAGAAACTCACGGCGCGAAGCACTGTCGCACAGCCGCCCACGTGGACCAAAAAGCGAGAGCATAATGCTGACTCCAACAAGGCTCAGGCACCCGAGAAAAATCGCGGTTCGCCTGACCCCGTCTGCGGCCAGCCTACTCTTTTCACCACCCGCATTCAATTTGGTCGGCGAGGATATGAATTAACGTCGTAGCCGTCACGCTCCGTCGTGACGCAGCTTGGCAGCGGAATGGGCGTTGTCTCGCGACGGCCTACACTGCGCCACCCCGTACTCCCGTACTCCCGTACTCCCGTACTCCGTATCTACCCCGCTGGATCCGACCGTTTCACCAGGGACTCTTTGAGACTGATAAAGTCCGAAAGCAGGAAGATCACGGTGACGAATGCCAGAATAATCTCGGTCATGGTCAATAGTTTGGCAGGGATCGTCTGGGGAGTCACATCGCCATAACCGAAAAAGCTGAAGTTCAACACGCTGTAGTAGAAACACTCAAACAGAAGTCCCGCCGACGACAGGGACGCGTCGATGCTGCCGAAGCTGCGGCCGTCGAGGAGCTGGAGGCAGTGATAATCGAGTGCAAAGGACGTAATGATCTGCGACATGTTGATCAGCATCAGGAGCATGAATCGGTGATAGGCCAGATTCCGCAGAGATGCTTGCCACAATTCCTGCAGATTTTCGGTGCCAAAGAAGGCGGTCTTGCACCAGGCGACGACGACGACGAATCCCGCCAGCCAATGCGACGCCAAAAACTCGCGTGCAATAATCTCTCTGGTCACTCCCCACAGAGCAAACAGCACTGCGAATTCGACGCCATTTCGCACAAACTTGTTCATCAGGTCGGGCGAACCCCTAGGAACTGACGAAATCGAGCACGTCGGACCGAGTGATGATTCCCACGAGTTTTCGTGTGGCTGAGACGATTGGCAAACAGCCAATTCTTTCCTTTCGCATCAGCTGAGCTGCCTCGGCAACTGACATCTCTGGATTAGCCGAAATAACCGGCGCCGTCATCACACTTCGTACTTCCGCACTGCGATGTCCGACTTCGGCCAGGAAGCGAAATATGTCTCGTTGGGAAATCAGTCCGAAAACGCCTCCGTCGGGCGAAACAACCACCAAATGGCGAATTCCATTCACTCGCATCTTCACGACGGCGATTCGAACGGTTTCTTCGCCGGTAATGGTTTTCGGATCTCGACGCATTATCTGCGCAACCGACACATCTTGAATGGTGTTCTGTTCTGACATCGCTCTACCCCTTTACCACACCTTAGCCCAGATTTAACGAGTTTGGCGTCGATAACGGTATTTTTTGGAGTGGAAATTGGATCTTGCGGCCAACGCAGGCGGGGTGGCGACAGGAAAATAATGGGCAGGAAGATGCGGAGTCAGAGCAACGACTCAACTCCGTCGCTGTCTTTTCTTCCTGTCCGTCAACTTCCTGTCGGAAGCCGGATCAGTTCCAAGAAACGCCAAAAGCCGCTATCGGTGCGGCTTTCCTGGCAGTGAGACCGGCGGGACTTGAACCCGCGACCCACGGATTAAAAGTCCGTTGC
>CAZFLF010000325.1:0-7225 GCA_964519825.1 uncultured Pirellulaceae bacterium
GCGCGGGTCCAACCAGGCGATCCTCTATGTCTCGCATCATTCGGCGGATGCGGAGCTCCGCGACGAACCACTCGTGCGAGAATTACTCGCCGGCCAAGCGGGAGTGCCGCTGTTCGCCTGCGATGTACGCGGCATTGGCGATTCGCGACCGGACACTTGCGGCGTGGACCAATTCCTGAAACCGTACGGCAACGACTATTTCTACGCCGCACATGCAATCATGCTCGATCGGCCGTACGTCGGACAAAAGACGCATGATGTGCTGCGCGTGCTAGATTGGTTGGCGGACATCGGACACACCGAGATTCATCTGGCGGCGCGCGGTTGGGGAACATTGCCAGCGCTGTTCGCGGCGCTGCTCTCCGAGCGAGTCACGCAAGTAACGCTCAAACAGGCGCTCAGCTCGTACGACGCCATCGCTCAAAGCGAAGGTTACGACTGGCCGCTTTCCGCGCTGCTGCCGGAGGTGCTGTCGCGATTCGATCTACCGGATGTGTATCGCGCGCTGGAAGCGAAAAAACTTCGCCAGATCGAGTTGGTCGGTGCAATGGCAAAACGCTAAGTTCTACAAGAACATGCTCGCAATCAAGACACTTCCGATCTTCGAGCCGTGGTGACTCTGTTTCGACAGGCTGCCGCCGAGTACCTGCGATTGCATCCAACATTGCCGGCCGACAGATCTCAAAGCTCGGAATTGACGTGTCGGCTGGCGTTGCGAACTCGCGGCATTGAATTCCATCCGTGTGACTCCATCCGTGTGCGCAGTCTTTCAATTCCAGATTTGCACACGGATGAAAGCACACACGGATGAAGAGGGCATGGCATTGGCCGATTTGTTCTCATTTTTTGAGTTACAACATCCGGCCTAAAAATCTCAGGACTAGACGGACCCACTACCGATTTGTGAGAAAACTTGACCAGTTCCGGCTCCGAGTTGCATCGCGCGTAACGGCGGACCATAGTGGTGGCCAACTTTCTTGTTTCTCGCTCTAGGAGCCAACCATGATTCCCAACTCGGATGCCCGTCGTCCCAATGAATCACCCAAAGTTCGCTCACATCTGCTCGGTCGTCGTGAGTTCCTCGCCGCGGCGACCGCGACCGCTGCGGCTGGCGCCGTGATGGCCCGCGACTATGGCAAGAACGCTGAGCCGGTACGATACCCAGACCCCGATATCGTGGTGCTCAATGAGAAGAAGTTCGCCAAGTACAAGCTCGGCAACACACCGATCAAGCGGTTGCATACCGGCATGTTGTGGGCCGAAGGACCGGCGTGGAACGGCGTCGGGAAATATCTGATGTGGAGTGACATCCCGAACGACGTTCAATTGCGGTGGATCGAAGACGACGGTCATGTCAGCACGTTTCGCCATCCGGCCGGTAACAGCAACGGGAACACGTTTGACTTCGAAGGTCGGCAGATTTCCTGCGAACACGGCAATCGTCGCGTGGTCCGTTACGAGTACAACGGGAAAATCAGCGTGTTGGCCGACAAGTGGCAGGGGAAGCCGCTCAACGCGCCCAATGACGCAGTGGTACATCCCGACGGAAGCATCTGGTTCACCGATCCGGGCTATGGGAGCCTGATGAATTACGAAGGGAACAAGGGGGATCTCGTAATCAAAGAGGCGATTTATCGGATCGATGCCAAGACCGGTAAGTTCGACAAAGTCACCGATGAGATCTTCAAACCGAATGGCCTGTGTTTTTCCCCCGATTACAAGAAACTCTATGTCGCGGATACCGGCGCGTCGCACTACCCGGATGCTCCGAAGAATATTCAAATGTGGGACGTCATCGACGGCACGAAATTAGCGAAAGGTCGCGAGTTCGCGTCGATGAAGCTTGACGGGTTCGACAAGGTCGGCTTGGCGGACGGCATCCGCGCTGACTCCGACGGCAATGTGTGGGCGAGCGCCGGTTGGGTCGGTGACGGCTACGACGGAGTGCATGTCTTCGCTCCGGACGGCGAACGAATCGGACAGATCCGCTTGCCGGAGATTTGCAGCAACGTGTGTTTCGGTGGTGTGAAGCGGAACCGGCTGTTCATGACTGGCAGCCAATCGCTGTACGCGGTGTATGTCGAAGCCCAGGGGGCGCACGTCTGCTAAGGCCAGAGTTTCTCTCGTTACCAGGCCACTGCCCCTTGGGGCGAGCAGCGCCATGATCCACTTCGTCCGTGTGCAATCTTGTATTAAAAGACTGCGCACACGGATAGAGCCACACGGATGGAGTTCAATACCGCGAGAGCGTCAGCAACCAACGCCATCCCCTCTTCATCCGTGTGTATCCATCCGTGTGCAATCTGGGTATTGAAATACTGCGCACACGGAAGAGTCACGCGGATGGAATTCAATGCCCAGATTCGTAGCGAACGGATGCCGGCCCACGTTTACACTCGGATTTTGCGCCAACCTCCGTGGAAGAACCGCACCGCGATCAGCACGCTACGGACGACGACATCAGCACTCATGGCCCACCATGCGCCGGCCACGCCCCAACCCCAACCGTTGACGACCAGCGTCGTGCCGGGGATCGCGAATTGGTCCCAGGCGAGCAGGCACGCCCCGGGAATCCGAATCCCCAGCAGCCCGATAAACGTGATCGCAAGTGGCCAGCGTGTATCTCCCGCGCCGCGCAAGCCGCCGGTCAGGATCGACAGCACGGCCAGCGAAGGGGTCGAAACTGCCACGATCTTGAGGAGACCTGCGGCCAGATTCCCAGCAGGATCACTCGGGTCGCCGGTGAAGAACGTGGTCATCCAGTGCCCTGCGAAAAAGAACGTCACTGCTGCGCTGGACATCACGGTGCAGCCAACCAGGCAGGTCAAGAGGACGCCACGACTTGCCCGCGGTCCATCCCCTGAACCAAGATATTGACCGGCCAAAGTCGACGCGGCGACTTGAAATGCCGCGCCGGGAAGGTACGACATCGCTTCAATCTGCAGCCCCAAACCGTGTGCGGCCGACGCCAGCGTTCCCAACGTATTGATGATCGAAACGTAGACTAGGTGGCACATCACCACTGCACCCACGTCGATGCCACCTGGAATTCCGATCCGCAGCAAACGGCGCATCAGGACACGGTCAGGCCGCAGTCCATTCCAGGACACCCGCATTCCCGCTCGACCGCGTACCAGAATAAACAGAATCAGCAGGCCGCCGAGAACATGCCCGGACGCGGTTCCGACTGCCAAACCTTCCCAGCCCAATTTCGGCGCCGGACCGATTCCGAGTAACAACAGCGGGCTGACCGTCATGTTCACGACATTGACGAGCCCTTTGGCGAGGCAACCGCTCAACGTGTCCCCCGCTCCATAGAGACAAGCCGTACCGACTTGTTCCAGCATGATGAATGGAATTGCCGGAATCACGATCCGCAAGAACTGCCAAACCAATTCGGCTGGCTGACCTCGCAACTGCATCCAACCGATGATCCACGGCCCGCCAAACCACAGGACGACGGTCATGACCGCAGCGAAGGACATTCCGCAAAGTAGTGCCTGGTCGGTTACACGAGACGCGGTGCGCACATCGCCAGCTCCGATAAACCGTGCGACGAGCGCGGTAGCGCCGATCGCCACTGCCGCGAAGAGGCTCACCAGTAGCCACAGCAAATAGCTCAGCAAACCCATCGCGGCCTTATGATCCGCAGTTTGCAGATAATGCCCGGCCAGCCACCAATCGGTCCAACCAACGAGCATCGTCAGCGATTGCTCGACGAGCACTGGCAGCGCCAACCGCCACATCGCGCGCCATGTTCCGACAGCCGTCAGCGAGTCAGGCATGGATCAGTTCTTTTCGATCGGCAGGCCCATTTCGCGCATCAGCATTTGGATATCTTCCCAGGTATCTTTTTTGGCTGGCGGATTGCGCAATAGATAGGACGGATGGTACGTGATAATCACTCGTGCGCCGCGGTAGTCGAACCATTTGCCGCGCATGCGGCCGAGACTTTGCGTCGAGTTGAGGAGCGCTTTCGTGGCCGTCGCGCCCAGGCAGCAGATGAACTCGGGCTGGAGCAATTCGAATTGCCGTTCGAAGTACTCGCGGCAGTTGGCGATTTCCACGTCGGTCGGTGCGCGATTATCGGGTGGGCGGCATTTGAGCACGTTGAGAATGTAAACGTCGGACCGCCGCAATTTCATCCCCTTTTCGATAATGTCGGTTAGGAGTTGTCCCGCGCGTCCGACAAATGGTTCTCCGGTTCGATCTTCCTCCGCACCTGGTGCCTCTCCAAAGAAACAGAGACGCGGTTTCGACGTCCCCACGCCGAAGACGGTTTGTGTGCGCGTACAAGCTAGATGCTCGCAGCGACGGCATACGGCAACTTCGCTGCGAAGTTGGGCGAGTGCCGATTCGTGGACTGCCGATTCCTGGACTCTGGAATTCGATCCGGTTTTTTTAGCCATTGCGGGTTCCGGCGAAGGTGGCGGCGAGAACGGCGTCGCGGCGACATCCGCGGGAGCCGGCGGTGCCAGAGTGTCTGCGACCGGCGGCGGCCGGGGGACCTGGGTGCGCGGCAGTTGAGCGACGCCAGCGCGATACAGACTCTCCAATCGTTGCAGCGCGATCCGTTGCAGGCGCGCCGTTGCCTCGCACGTGTCATCCATCGAAGGGTCTCGTAGTCCTCGTTAGTCAGCGCCTCGGTTATCGATCTTGGATCAAGTTGGGCCTGGGCACAGCAGTATAGTGGCGCAGCCCGCGGTGGGGAGCGGCGGCTCGTGAACGGCCTGTCGCTCCCCGGAATTGCCAATTATCATGAAGTCTCGCGCGCTCCCTGGGCTTTGGTATTGGGTCGGATATGGCAGTTCCACAAGTTGTTATCGTTGGCCGGCCAAACGTCGGCAAGTCGAGCATTTTCAATTGGCTCGCCGGTCGGCGGCTGTCGATCGTTGATGATGTGTCCGGAGTGACTCGCGACCGGGTGACGTACCTCCTCGAGATCGATGATCGCTTCGTTGAATTGGTCGACACCGGCGGAATCGGCGTGGAAGACGTCGACAACCTGACCCGAGAGATCGAGGAGCAGATCGAACTGGCGCTGGAATCGGCCGACATTATTCTGTTTATCGTCGACGCCCGCGCGGGGCTAGTGCCGCTCGACAAAGAGGTCGCGAATCGATTGCGGTACATCGACAAACCGATCATTTGCGTGGCGAATAAGTGTGATGATTCGTCGTTTGATCCGCAGGCCTATGAGTTCTACAAGCTCGGCCGCGGCAAACTGGTCCGCGTCTCCACCATGCAGAATCGGAACAAGCAAGAGTTGCTGGATATGATTCTGGAGCGGTTGCCGGAGGTGGAACACGTCGATCCAGTGGCGCCCGAAGATGGGCCGATGAAAGTGACGATCGTGGGCCGTCGCAACGTCGGCAAGAGCACGTTTGTGAACACGCTCGCCCAGGCCGAACGAATGATCGTCAGCGAGATTCCCGGCACGACGCGCGACAGCGTCGATGTTCGGTTCGAGATGGACGGCAAGGTGTTTGTCGCGATTGACACGCCGGGACTGCGGAAAACCAAGAGCATCCGCACGGACGTGGATTATTACAGCTCGCATCGCGCTCACCGCAGCATCCGCCGGGCTGATGTCGTCCTGATGTTCTTTGATTGCACGGAACGAATCAGTAAGGTCGACCAGCAACTCGTCCAGTACATTTGTGACAACTTCAAGCCCTGCGTGTTCGTGGTCAACAAATGGGACCAATTGCACGGCAAGATGCCGACCGAGAAGTGGGTCAGCTACCTGCGTGATAGCTTCCGGACGATGCGACACACACCGATCGCGTTCATCACCGGACAAACCGGCAAAAACGTCAAAGCACTCATTAACCACACTCAAAACCTGTTCAAGCAGTCGATGCAGCGGGTGACCACGGGCGAGCTAAACCGCCTGATTCAACGGGCAGTTGAACATTTCGCGCCACCGATTTTTCAGGGACGTCAACCGAAGATCTATTTCGCCACGCAAGTCAGTTCGCAACCTCCGACGATGGTGTTCATCGTCAATAATCCGAGCGCTTTTTCGCCGTCCTATCGCCGGTACTTGCTCGGCGTGTTGCGAGATCAACTCAGCTTTGGCGAAGTACCCATCAAGCTTTATTTGCACCGCCGCAAGGAAAAGGATGTACGCGATCAAATCAAGCACTCAGTCGCCCCGGAATCGGAAGAGACGGCGGCCGACGACGAGTTGTTGGAAGAGGACGAGCTGAATACGGAAGGTTGAGTGGCCGGTCTTTTCTTTGGGATTTTCTTGGGGCGGACGGACATCGAGCCGCGAAATCGCTCGGAGGGGAAGGATTGCCCCGGAAAGAGCCGCTGCACGCGGTAACTTGTCACCGCACCGCCTTGCCCGCAACTGGGGCCGCTTCTAGAATCGCCCGCGACTCTCCTCGGACCGACCTCGTTCCGTGAAGTCGCTGCCGCTCAGAGCGAGACGGCAGTATTGATGGCGGCCCGACGCCGCAATACGAGTTGCAGAGCCTAGCGGGTCACTTTGGCCGCGGAAAGAATCAACATGTCGCGCCGCTTCATAAGTCAGCTCGGTGAACACGAAACGATCGACGAAGTATTCCTGGCCTCGGAAAAGCAGTTGCGAACCAACCGCAATGGCAACCTGTACTTTCAAGTCCGATTAGCGGATCGGACCGGCTCGGTCACGGGTATGTTGTGGAACGCAAATGAGGGGCTGTACGGGAGCATCGACAACGGCGATTTCGTGCGTGTTCGCGGCACGACTCAGTTCTACAACGGCACACTGCAACTGATCATGAACAAGATCGACCGGGAGAATTCGCATAAAGTCAACGAGTCAGATTTTGTCACCCTTTCCGCTTCCGACATCGAAGCCCTGACGCGTCAAATTGCCGAACGGCTGCGCGCCATGCGCAATTATCCGCTGAGGAATCTGGCCGAGTGCTTTTTGATGGATGAGTCGTTCATGGCAAAATTCACAACTGCACCGGCGGGTGTGAAAAACCATCATGCCTATCGTGGCGGGCTGCTGCAACACGTGGTGAGTCTGATGCAGCTCGTGTCGCTGGTTGCGACCAATTATCCAGAGCTCGACCCGGATATGCTGGTAATGGGCGCGTTCCTGCATGACATCGGCAAGATCGACGAACTGACCTACGAGCGCGAACTGGGGTACAGCGACGTCGGTCAACTGATAGGGCATGTCGTTCTGGGAGTGGGCATCGTCGAGGATAAGATTCGAGCGACGGAG
>CAZFLF010000326.1:0-7225 GCA_964519825.1 uncultured Pirellulaceae bacterium
CGACGTACTTCAACCAGTCGGACGAGAGATCGAGTTTGCTGGCCGCCCAGAAAACGGGAATGGCATTGTCGTGCAGGATATCGAGTTGTTTTAACAAGAACGCAACAGCCCGCGGCCCGCCGCTGGCCGCATCCAATAAATCTCCGGACAGGACGACGAAGTCGACTTCCTCGCGCAAAGCTGCCTGAACCACTTGCTCGGCCGCGCGGTAGGGTGCGTGAACGAGCAATTCGAGGAGGTGCGCTGGCGCTTCGCGCAGTCCTTGAAAGACCGCATGCAAATGCCATCCACTGGCATGCAGAAAGCGAATTGATTGGCTGGCCATGAGCACCTCCCTGCGCTCGGTCGTTTCGACGATTGGCGGGACACTCTGTTACATTCGCGGCCGCCCCAGACATCCCGACCACAACATCTTCCCGCGCTGCATTCGACCAACTCAAACTGCGCGGGAGCGGGAAGTCTAACAAGCCTGGGAAAATCGACCAACGTCGATTCCCACCGATCAGGTGTCTCAAATGCTAGCGGAATGATATAAACACTCAATTTCCTGCCCCTAATCTTCCTGTCCGCAAATCCTGGTAGCAAACAGACAGGAAGGTAGGCGGACAAGAACATGGGGAGCCAGCAACATCTGATATGCAGCTTTTGGAACTCACCCTGCCGACGATAGCGGAAAACGTCGCCTTGGACGAAGCGCTGCTCGAAGCCGCCGATGCTTCCGCCGAGCCAGATGAGCTGCTGCGAATCTGGGAATCCCCGTCGCCCGCGGTCGTGATCGGCCGGTCGTCGCGCGCGGCGGAGGAAGTGGAACTGGCGTTCTGTCGGGTACAGGGAATTCCCGTTCTGCGTCGTTGCAGCGGTGGGGCGGCGGTGGTTGTCGGCCCGGGCTGCCTCATGTACTCAGTCGTGCTCAGTTATTCTCTGCGCCCTGAGCTTCACATGATCGACGAAGTCCACCGTCTGGTACTCGGCCGGATCGCGGAGTCTCTGAGCACGTTGAAGCTAGACATCCGTCACCAAGGAATTAGTGACTTGGCTCTGGGCGGACGCAAAGTGTCCGGGAACAGCCTACGCTGCAAACGTCACGCTCTGCTTTACCACGGAACGCTCCTGTACGACGTTCCGCTCGAGCGATTAGCCAAATGTCTCCGGACGGCGCCGCGGCAACCCGAGTACCGAGCCGGCCGCGATCATGGCGAATTCGTCACCAACCTGTCGGCTTCGGTGGAAGAACTACGCGCGGCACTTCTTGCCGCGTGGCCGACCCAAGGCCCGCTTGAAACATGGCCCCGTGAGCTGACTGAGAAACTGGTCGCAGCGCGCTACTCGCGCAACGATTGGAATCTGCGGTTGTAGGTTGTCCCGCGGCGTGCGCATGATCGTTTAACCGCAAGCCGAAGGCGTGCGCTGTGGCAGTGTGGTGCAGCGCTCCGCGCCGCAATTCACGACTCGGAGCGGCGTGCCACACTAGAAAGCGCACGCCTTCGGCTTGCGGTTAAACAACTGCAGGACGCGGCTCTGCTCACGCCTGCTTGCGTGCTCCGCGGCGGCGGTCGTTTTCCTTGAGCAGAATCTTGCGGAGCCGGATCTGATTTGGCGTGACTTCGACGAACTCGTCGTCCTCGATGTACTCCAGCGCGGCTTCAAGCGACATTCGGCGCGGTGGCTTCAGGATGATGTTTTCATCGCTGCCGGCCGCACGCATATTCGTCAACTTCTTCTCTTTGCACGGGTTCACGACCAGGTCGTTGTCGCGGCTATTCTCTCCGACCACCATTCCCTCGTAGACCTCGTCGCCGGGTCCGACGAATAAATCGGCCCGCTCTTGCAACGTGTTCAGGCCGAAAGCCACCGCCCTGCCGCTGGTCATGGAAACCAGTACGCCGTTGGCGCGGTGCGGAATCGAGCCTTCGACCGGACGATATTCAGCGAAGCGGTGGTGGATGATCGCCGTACCCTGCGTCGCATTCAGCATTCGCGTCCGCAAACCGATCAGACCGCGGGCAGGAATCAGAAACGTCGCGTGGGTGTAGTCGCCGAGAGTGGTCATGTGATGCAGGGCCGCGCGGCGTTCACCAACCAACTCCATGACCGGGCCTAGCTTATCGGTCGGCACTTCGATCACGAGTTCCTCGAACGGCTCCTCTTTCACGCCGTTGTGATCCCGGATGATCACGTTCGGCTTGCCGACTGACAGTTCATATCCTTCACGCCGCATCGTCTCGATCAACACTGCCAGGTGCAACACGCCGCGGCCCGAGACGGCCATCGCATCAGAGCCTTCGATCGGCTGGACCCGCAGCGCCACATTGCGTTCTAGTTCTTTTAGCAGCCGCCCTTTGACCTGTCGTGTCGTGAGATACTTTCCGTCGCGGCCGCAGAATGGCGAGCTGTTGATGCCAAACACCATTTCCAAGGTCGGCTCGTCGACCTTCAGTCGCGGCAATGGTCGCGGGTGATCGAGGTGACAGATGGTATCGCCGATCTCGACGTTTTCGATGCCGACGATCGCAACCACTTCACCGGCCGTCGCGACATCGACTTCGCGCCGGCCGAGGTTTTGAAAGACATGCAGCGTCGTGATCTTGGAGGTTATTTTCTGATCGTTGGCCTGAATGATCGTGACCGTTTGCCCTTTTCGCATTTCACCCGACTGAATCTTGCCAATCGCGATGCGGCCGACATATTCCGTCCAATCGAGCGTGGTGACAAGCATCTGCAAGGGTGCGTCGGGATCGACGTCGGGACCGGGGATCTCTTTCAGCACCATGTCGAGCAGCGGCCGCATGGAGTCGCCCCGGATGGACGGGTCCGTAGTCGCATATCCCTCGCGACCGCTGGCAAAGAGATGCGGAAAGTCCTCCAGGTGCTCTTCGCCGCCGAGTTCCATGACCAGTTCGAAAGCTTGCTCCAACACGGCCATCGGCCGCGCATCGGGCCGATCGATCTTGTTCACAACGACGATCGGCTTCACACCAAATTCGAGGGCCTTGGCCAGCACGAACCGCGTTTGTGGCAACGTCCCTTCGGCGGCGTCGATCAACAGCAAGGCTCCGTCTGCCATGCGGACCACCCGTTCAACTTCGCCGCCGAAATCGGCGTGCCCAGGCGTGTCGATAATGTTGATCTTCACGCCCTCATAAGGTAGGGCGATGTTCTTGGCGAGAATCGTGATGCCCCGCTCGCGTTCTAGTTCGTTCGAGTCCAGAATGCATTCGCCCTGCAGCTGGCTGTCGCGAAACTGCCCGCTTTGGCGAAGCAAGCAGTCGACCAATGTGGTTTTCCCGTGGTCAACGTGGGCAATAATGACAATGTTGCGGATATCGTTTCGACGCATGACAGATCGGCACCAGAATCTCAGGTAGGGCCTCGCATCGTAGCAGATTGGCCGAAAACGCCAGAGGGGGAGGCAAACGTTATGACTGCACGGTTGATCGCTCGCTTTTCTGCCACGCTGCTGTCGGTCGGTCTGATGTCGGTCGCTCATGCCGCGGAACTGCCCGTAGACAAACCAGTCAGCTTCATGCGCGACGTGCGGCCGATTCTGGCCAAGCACTGCTTCAAATGCCACGGACCGGATGAGAAGGAACGGAAAGCCGACCTGCGTCTCGACACGGCGGAAAGCGCATTCTCGGCGAAAGCGTTTGTGCCCGACAAACCGGACGAGAGCGAGGCATTACGGCGCATCATTTCGACCGACAAGGACGAACGGATGCCGCCACCCGACGCCGCGCCCGCATTGACGCCGGAACAGGGGCAATTGATCCGGCGGTGGGTCGAACAGGGAGCGAAATGGCAATTGCACTGGTCTTTCGACCGTCCAAGTCTTCCGGCGCCTCCTACGGTGAAAGATCCGGCCTGGCCCAAAAACGACATCGATCGGTTCGTGCTTGCGCGATTGGAACAGGAAGGTTTACACCCCAGCCCTGCAGCTGATCCGTACACGCTGGCCCGACGCGTCGCACTCGATCTAGCCGGCCTGCCACCGCGATCAGAAATGGTCGACCAGTTCGTACAGAATCCGTCGGATGCTGCGTATGAAGCACTCGTCGATCAACTGCTGGCATCACCGGCCTACGGCGAGCGTTGGGCGCGGGTGTGGCTTGATCTAGCTCGTTATGCCGATACACGTGGATATGAAAAGGACCGCAGCCGGACGATGTGGCGTTATCGTGACTGGGTCATTAACGCGTTCAACGAGGACATGCCATACGACCAGTTCACGCGCGAACAACTCGCCGGCGATTTGCTGCCGGAGCCAACACTCGATCAACTCCTGGCCACCGCATTTCACCGCAACACGATGGTGAACGAAGAAGGGGGCACCGACGACGAAGAATTTCGCGTCGCGGCGGTCAAAGATCGGGTCGACACAACCATGCAAGTCTGGATGGGGCTGACGATGGGCTGCGCCAAATGCCACAGCCACAAATACGACCCGATTTCACAGCGCGAGTATTACCAATTCTACGCCTTCTTCAATCAAACCGCCGACGCCGACCGCGGCGACGAATCACCAACGCTTCCGTCCCCAACCCGCGCCGAGCAACAGCGACAGGAACAATTGCGCAAACAAATCGCGGAACTTGCCGCAAAGCTCGAAATAATCACACCAGAGTTGGAGGCCGCGGCACGAGAATGGGAGAAGTCGGTGCCGCCCCAGTACGGTTGGGCAGTGGTCAAGCCACGTGAGTCGCTCGCGGCCAGCGGTGTCAAATTGAAACCGCTCAAGGATGGTTCGCTGCTGGCCTCCGGCGAGGGCCCGGCTAAAGAAACGTATACGTTGACGTTGCCACTCGATGCCGGTCGGCTCTCAGGATTGCGTCTCGAGGCAATCCCCGACAAGTCACTCCCCAAGAAGGGAGCCGGCCGTTCGCGGAACGATGGCAACTTTGTACTCAGTGGCCTGCGGTTGCAGCTTAAGGCCACCGAGGGGGACGCCAAGGAACTGCCGCTTGCCACAGCCATCGCGGATTTCTCGCAGGAAAACTACCCCGTCGAGCATGTTTTGAAGAACCCCGAGCCGGCCAAGCACGGGTGGGCCGTGTCGCCGAAGCAAACGGAATCACACGTCGCCGTCTTCACGCTCGCACAACCAACCGAGATTCCCACGGGCGCCGAGTTGATCGTCACACTCGACCATCAATTCGAGTTTGCCTACCCCGGCTTCAGCCTCGGCCGATTCCGACTCTCGATCACGCGCGATGAATCACCCACCTTGAAGCCGTCACTTCCAGACGACATCCAAGCGATCGTGCGAACGCCATCTGAGCAACGGACCGACCCCCAGCGTGCGACGCTGTTGAAGCACTTCGTCACCGCCGTCGCACCGACCAACCAGTCGCTGCGCGAGGAGCTTGCCCAGCGACGATCTGAACTGGATGCAATCAAGCCGGTGGCGACGCCGATCCTGCGCGAGCTCGCCGAAGGAAAACAGCGAGTGACGAAAATGCACGTCCGAGGCAATTTCCTGGAGCCAGGTGATATCGTCGAAGCGGCCGTCCCGGCATCATTCCAACCGCTTGCATCAGCTGCTCCAAAGAATCGATTCGGTGTCGCGCAGTGGTTGACGTCAACGGACAACCCACTCACTGCACGGGTCGCCGTCAACCGTCATTGGGCGCAGTTCTTTGGGGCAGGATTGGTCGAAACGCAAGAAGATTTTGGTGCGCAGGGCCAGTCGCCGACATATCCCGAATTGCTCGATTGGCTGGCCTGGGAATTCATGCAGCCACAGTCAACGGACGGCCGCACGCCCGCCGAAAAAGTTATTGCCTCCTCTCCCGCAAAGAGTGGGCAGAGTGAGGGTCCTAAGCCGTGGTCATTCAAACACCTGTGCAAGACGATCGTCATGTCGGCTACGTATCGGCAGTCGTCGCGAGTTCCGCCGGAGTTAGCCGACCGCGATCGATTCAATCGGCTGTTGGCACGCGGGCCGCGGTTCCGGCTGGAAGCGGAAATGGTCCGCGACAATGCGCTGGCAGTCTCCGGTCTGCTCAGCAGTAAGATGTTCGGTCCGTCGGTCATGCCATACCAACCCGACGGCATCTGGCGCTCGACCTACAACACAGACAAATGGGTCACCAGTCCCGGCGAGGACAAGCATCGGCGGACGCTTTATACGTTCATCAAACGCACGTCTCCGTATCCGGCGATGGTCACGCTGGACGGTCCGAGCCGCGAAATCTGCACGATTCGCCGGATCAATACGAATACTCCGCTGCAAGCGCTCGTGACGTTGAACGATCCGGTCTATATCGAAGCGGCCCAGGCTTTGGCTCGGCGCATGAAGCGGGAAGGAGGTGACACGCTGGATAAGCAACTCATCTTCGGATTGCGGCTCGCCTTGGTCCGTCCTCCGACGCCGCGCGAAATCGAACTATTGAGCGGCTTGTACACTCGGAGGTTGCAAGAGTTCACCGCCCGTCCCGAAGCTGCCGTTCTGTTGGCCACTGATCCGCTTGGTCCGTTGCCAGACGGCTGGAACGCCGCTGAACTCGCGGCGCTGACTGCCGTATGTAATGTGATCTTGAACTTGGATGAATCCCTGACGCGAGGGTGAAAACGTACGATGGCCTTCCAAGGCCGTCGAGTCGCACGACGAACCGAACGACGGCCTTGGAAGGCCATCGTACTCAACCTGCATTATCGAAGCCGACTATGAACGAGCATCACGAGTATCTCCGAACCATCACTCGACGAACATTTCTTGGCCGCGGCGCGATGGGCGTCGGCTCGCTGGCGCTGGCCCAATTGTTGGCTCAAGATGGCCGATGCCGCGATTTGAATCAAACCGCCGGCCGGCCGTTAGCTCCCAAGCCGCCGCACTTTCCCGCGCGAGCCAAAAGCGTCATTTATTTGCACATGGCCGGCTCGCCCAGCCAGCTCGATCTGTTCGACTACAAGCCGACGCTGCAAAAGTTTCATGGTCAGCCGTGTCCGAAGGAATATCTCGACGGCAAACGATTCGCCTTTATCCAGGGCGTGCCGAATATGCTCGCAACCTCGTTCAAGTTCGCGCGGCATGGGAAGGCGGGAACCGAGCTCAGCGAAGTCTGGAAACATCTGCCGGACGTGATCGACGACATCGCCGTCATCAAGTCGCTCAACACGGAGCAGTTCAATCACGCGCCGGCTCAACTTTTCTTGCACACCGGTCAAACGCCACTCGGCGGCGCATCACTCGGCTCGTGGGCGACCTACGGGCTCGGGTCCGAGAATCAGG
>CAZFLF010000327.1:0-7213 GCA_964519825.1 uncultured Pirellulaceae bacterium
CCTGCGGCTTGCGGTTAAACGAGTCGATTTCGCAGCGAGTGTCTCCACTTTGCTCAATGGTCAGCTAAGTGCGCAGCCCACGCCACGCAGGATCTCGGTATAATCGAGGGCGTCTGCAAAAACAGCAATCTGATCAGCCTGCTGCATCAGGTTATGCACAGGTTTGAATTACTGGAAAGGAATTGACATGCCGAAGTTAACAGTTGAGGGGGTCGGGGAATTCGAGGTGCCCGCTGGGAAGCGACTCGTGCTGGCCCTTGAAGACGAGGCGGGCATTGATCAACTGCATGCTTGCGGTGGTCAGGCGCGTTGCACTACCTGCCGCGTGGAGTTTCTTGCCGGCGAGCCAGCTGAAATGACAGTTGCCGAGAAGAATGTGTTAGCCGCCCGCGGCTTAAGTGGTGTGAGGCTCAGTTGCCAAATCCACGTTCAGCACGATATGAGTGTGAGGGCGATCAGCCGTTTCGCGGGGAGCCGCGCCGACGCCGGGCGACGGCCTGCTGATGACATCCAACCACAGCCCGTTGAGTGGATAACAAAGTAGGTTCCGGCTGGTAAAAGGATGCGGGATCAAGCGTGAAACGCACATCAGGCGGCGCATACCGGTTAGGTGGGGAAACCGGCAGTTCTCGTCATCTGCGGGGGCGATTTTCCGGGTTTGCGGAATGGCGGCCCGACCGCTATTCTGGCAATTGGCGGTCGTAATAAGCGTGGCGATCGCCAGCTCATTTCGCGGATCTGTTTGCCCGGTGCCCACGTGATCGAGAATGTAGTCATTCAGCAACCCTTGATTCCAAAAAACTCGTCGCCAGCTAGCCCCAGCGGTCAAACCTCCTCGCGATTGGTGCGTGGGACTCGGATCCCGTGCTACGTATTCGACACGGGGCAAGACCTCGCATGTCGTGTCGCGCAGATCATTGTCAGTGTGATTCGCGAACGGAACGCGCTAGGACAAAAGGCCGTGCTAGGTTTGCCGGTTGGATCGACTCCCGTCGGCGTATACCGCGAACTGATTCGGCTGCACAAGGAAGAGGGGGTCGACTTTTCACAGGTCATCACTTTCAACATCGACGAGTACTACGGGCTGCCTCACGACCAAGCTCAAAGTTATCACCATTGGATGCATCAGCATCTTTTCAAGCACATTAATATTCCCGCCGCCAATATTCATATCCCGGATGGGACGCTCCCGGTGGAAGAAATGGAGGCTTACTGCCGGGGGTACGAAGCGGACATCGAGGCCGCTGGTGGCATTGACGTGATGTTGCTCGGCATCGGCCGCAATGGCCATATCAGCTTTAACGAACCGTTCAGCGTTCGTAACAGCCGCATGCGATTGTGCATGCTCGATCCGGTGACTCGGGTCGATGCCGCGTCCAGTTTTTTCGGCGAGGAGTTCGTCCCCACTCACGCAATCACGATGGGGTTGGGGTCGATTCTGGAGTCGCGCAAGATCCTGCTGCTGGCATTGGGGGAGCACAAGGCCCGCGTGATTCGCGAGACTTGCGAGAGTCCGCTATCCGACCGTGTCCCTGCGAGTTATTTGCAAGATCACGATGACGCCTGCGTGCTGGCCGATGCTGCCGCGGGGAAAGATTTGACCGACGTCGCCACCCCCTGGCGGCTCGGCAACGTCGCCTGGTCCGAGCGGACGATCAAACGCGCGGTGCTGTGGCTGTGCGAGCAGTCGCAGAAGGCCTTGCTCAAGTTGGACGACGACGACTTCCGCAACCATAACTTACACCACTTGCTGCGGCATCACGGTCCAGCGCAGAAGCTGGCTCAGCAGGTCTTTCGCTGGATGATGGACACGATTACGTACCATCCGGCTCCCTCACCGAAGAAGCGGGTGATCTGCTTTAGCCCGCACCCCGATGATGATGTGATCAGCATGGGCGGCTCACTGATTCGGCTGAACGAAGACGGGCATGAAGTCCACATCGCCTACATGACCAGTGGCAACATCGCGGTCTTTGATCACGACGCCCGACAGGTGTCGGATTTTGTCACGGAGTACAACCGCTTGTTTGGCATCGATGAAGAGCGATCGCGGCAGGTCGAATCCGTGGTGCACGACTCGCTGGGGAACAAACCTGCCGGGCAAATCGATCACGAACATGTGCTTAAGATCAAGGCATTGATCCGGTGGAGCGAGGCCAAGGCCGGAGCGCTCGCCGTCGGCTGCCGGGAGGAAGACTTGCACTTCCTCGATTTACCCTTCTATCGCACGGGACTGGTCGAGAAAATGCCGATTGGACCGGAGGACGTAGCGATCATCCGCAACTTGATCGAGCGGATCGGGCCCGATCAGGTCTATGTAGCGGGTGACCTATCCGATCCCCACGGGACGCATCGCATGTGTGCCGAGGCGATTTTTCGGGCGTTGGATGAGATTTTCGCCGAGCGCGGGACGCGGCCCGAAGTGCGGCTCTATCGCGGCGCCTGGCAGGAATACGACTTGGATGAAATCGAGATCGCGGTGCCCCTCTGCCCACTGGACCTCCAACGCAAGCGGAAGGCGATCTTCATGCATGAAAGTCAGAAGGACGCGGCGCTGTTTCCAGGCGCCGATCCGCGCGAATTCTGGCAACGGGCCGAGGAACGCAACAAGAGTACCGCCGACAAATACAACCGCGTGGGTTTGCCGGAGTACTTCGCCATCGAGGCGTTCGTGCGGTGGAACGGCGTTCCGATTTAAGAACCACCCAGAGCGCTGTCGAGCTGCGACCGGTTGTTGCTCCAGAAATTCGAGGTCCCACCCCCCACCAACGTGATGGCGCCAATGCAGAGTGCGATGATTCCTGCCAGTAAAACCGCGTACTCAACGGCCGTGGGGCCGTCCTCTTCGCCAATAAAACTCCAGATGCGTTTCATGGTTGCGGTCGCCTTACGGGCAGAAGCCAGTGCCTGAAACCGCGCGACTACAGAGAACTCTGCCGCCGCGCACGGCACCCTCATAAAGCTAGGTCACGATTTGCGTCGGGGCAAATAAGTTGTCACGGAGTTTTTCACCGGTGGTTGCCCCATCCCCCCAATCGCGGGTAAGGTAATTACCTAAAATAAGGCTTATAGGACTTATAGGACCCATACGACTCATGGAATGGCGCAATGAACCCCACTCCCGAACAACCAGGTTTCATCCCTCCACATGGCAACTACCAGGAGTTGCTGTCCTACCAGAAGGCGGAAGTTGTCTATGACCTGACCTTCCGTTTCTGCCAGCGGTTCCTGAGTCGGGGCGACCGCACGATCGATCAAATGGTTCAGGCGGCCCGCTCCGGGAAACAAAACATCGCTGAAGGGAGTAAAGCGTCCGGCACATCCAAGGAAACGGAACTCAAACTGACCAACGTGGCCCGCGCGAGCCTTGAAGAACTGCTGATTGATTTCCACGACTTCCTGCGCGTTCGTGATCTGAAGTTGTGGGATAAAGATTCTAAGGAAGCCCAGTTCGTGCGCCGCCTGGGAAATAAGTCCCATCCGACCTATGAGTCCTATCGCGAATTCTGCGAGACCCGCCCAGCCGAAATCGTTGCCAACATCGCCATCTGCCTGATTCACCAAGCCAATTACCTGCTGGACCAACAAATCCGCCGGCTGGAAAAAGACTTCGTCCAGGAAGGGGGCATGCGCGAAAGAATGACCAAAGCCCGGCTGCAATACCGGAACGCTGGCCAACATGAGGCTCGCGATGAGCCACCTCCTGCGAATTGCCGCGTCTCGCGGAAAGAAAAGAGCGGAAGTGCATGGGAATCGAACACCTGCGGAAAACGCGGGGAATTCAAGCGGTTCACCCCAAAGCGGCGCAGAATCCGGCGCACTCAGCGCACAGGAGACCCCAAATGACCCCGCTTTGGCGTCGATTGTCGAAGCCTGGCCGACGCTGCTGGAACCGATCAAGGCCGGCATCCTGGCGATGGTCAAAGCCGCGACTACCTGACCAGCGCGTCCACGCCGTAAATCCGATCCGCAAGCCAATGGTCCCCAGTGTCACGGCGTGACATCACGATGCCGCCCAGGATTGCGTCAGTTGCGTCGAACTGACGTAGGACTACTTGGAATACTCGCCCGCGTTTCCGCGTCCACCGGTGCGTCCGACCAAGTTCTACTGCACAACACAACCGCGACCGGCCGTAGTCTCCGGTTCAGGCATCGCGAGCAGCTCGGCGCAGCCATCTGTTGCGGCAGTAACGTGACGATCGCGTAAAAACGCAACGATGCGGTTCGGTGAACGCGCGCGGTCAACTGAGCACATTCCTACAGTTGAAGTCGGAACACACTTCGGTAGCGCGGCTACGATGGACGTCGACGAAGCGCTTCTCGCACACATTACACGTCGTTAGGGTCCCATCTGACACTGCTTCGGAATTTTGACCAGACCGGGCCGCGCGCCGGCGTCCGGGTCCCTCAGATAACACTCTGTTCCACTGCGAACCGAATCTCTCGGAAACAGCCACTTGTCACATAGACAAATATACACCACAAGGGCTTACGGCGATGAAAGTCGCACTAGTGGGATGTTTGTGGATGTTGACGCCGGTCCAATTTGTGGATGGCCGGAGATGTTTATCGGGTCGGCGAGTGCGGTCAGCCTCTTCCTATGTTTTTGCGTTTCGTGACGTCGCGTCCGACAACCAGGTAAAGCAAAACGACCTCTTCTTGAATTTCGACCAGGCCATCTACCGCGACGAGAGGGACCCGCTACCCTTTTCGTATTCGGCTGACCATCCGCGTACGGCCGAATTCGAGCAGCAGAGGGTCAGACGCTACGCGACCAAAAGGGCGACGGCGAGTATCTGTCGGTGCATCATCCGGACGAATCTGATGGAAGGGACGACGAGCCGGATGCGGTACCACTCGCATTGTTCATGGGAGCCGCAGGCGGGGCAGCGGAGATTCCGTTCGTCAAAGGAGGCGGAGTTGCGTTATGAACGATCCCGACAAAGCGTTGGAAACGCTCAAGCAGATTGCCGCTGAATTCAACGTTTTCATCAAAGCCCGCGGCGGGGCCAGTGAAACCGACACGCGGATGAAAGTCATCGAGCGAATCCTCAAAGACGTGCTCGGTTGGCCGGAGGAGTACATCTCGCGAGAGGACCATGTGGTAAACACCGGTTTCATCGACCTTACGCTTCGCCTCCACGATCAGCCCTATGTCGCTGTCGAGGCCAAAAAGGAAGGAAGTGCGTTTAGCCTCGCGCAGAAGATCCAGGACAACCGGTACACCCTCAATGGCGTACTAATGACCGACCAGCGAGTGAAAGCGGCAATCGAGCAAGTGAGAAGTTACTGCGACGAAAACGATGTTCCAATCAAATATGCGGTGGCGACGAACGGCTACACGTGGATCGTTTTCAAAGCGGTACGCGAAGACATGTCGTGGCGCAAGGGTTCGGCGCGAGTCTTCGCCAGTCTCGAAAAAATCATCGAGCACGACTTCAACCAGTTCTGGAACCTTCTTTCATTCTCACAGATCGAGAGCGGTTCCCTCCAGGACGAGTTTGAAGCAAGCCAAGCGAAGGAACGAATGCTTCTTCGGGTCACTCAGCGCCTCTACAACGCCGATCTACCGTTGCTGCGCAACAAATATCACACGGCCCTCCAGCCGCTCATCAACCTCATATTCGAGGACATTGCCGACCAAGCGCAGGTCGAAGTCCTACAGCACTGCTACATCCACACGGGCAGCCTGAGGATCATTCAGAACGACTTGGACGACATCATCACCAAGTCCATACCCCAGTTTCTTGAAAAGGAGGGCGTAAAAGCCGTCGGCGATGACAAAAACTACGAGGGGCTCACTCATACACTCTCCGCGTCGTTTGCGGCCTCGACAGGCCGGCTATTCCTTCTACTAGGCGGTATCGGGTCAGGCAAAACGACCTTCCTCAAACGGTACAAAAGGACGACGGGCAAAGACATCATTGAGAGCAAAACTCTCCACTTCTCAATCGACTTTCTTCAAGCTGCCGAAGATGCCACGACGCTTGAACCGTTTATTTGGAAAACCATTCTTGACGAATTGCGCAAGAAATACGGCGACAAGGGTTACGAAAAACTGTCCAGGCTAAAGCGAATATTCGTCCACAATATCAGCATTCTCGATTCCACGGCGCTGAGCGGTTACAGGCATGGTAGTCCAGCCTACGAAAAAGACCTTGGCCAGTATCTGGCCAAATGGATCGAGGACTTGAATGATTACGTGCCGCGGCTGCTTCGGCAAAGCTGCTTCGCTGACAACCTAAAACCCGTGTTGTTTATCGACAACGTTGATCAATTGTCGCCTGAGTATCAGGGCCACATTTTTCTCTTAGCCCAACGGGTAACGAGAGTGCTGGAGTCAATCACGCTCGTTTCCTTGCGCGAGGAGTCCTATTACACCGCCACCATCCAGAAGCGGTTTGGCGCGTTCACAAGCCAAAGGTTTCATATAGCATCGCCACGGTTCCGGACGATGATCCGCAACCGCCTCAATTATGCCCTTGAGGTTCTCGCTGAACGGAGGTCGCAGGGATTCATCCAACACAATCTATTTTCCGGCGCTACCCGCGATTCGATTTCCGATTTTCTACGCATCGTCGGCGACAGCATTTTCGGTGAGAACAAGCGGATCATTAGCTTCATCGAGGCCCTATGCTACGGCAACATGCGCGTTGCCTTGCAGATGTTCGTCCAGTTTCTTGTGTCTGGCGTCACCGACGTGGACAAAATGCTTTCCATCTACCGCCGCGAAGGCAATTACTACGTTGCCTTTCACGAATTCTGCAAGTCCGTGATGCTCGGCGACCGGAAATACTACAAGGAGGAACACAGCCCAATCCTCAACATATTCAATGTCGGCTTGCAGAAGCATGCGAGTCACTTCACGGCTTGGCGCATCATCAACTACCTGCAGGGCCGGCGCGGCGAGTCCAACGAGGAGGGGCAGGGGTATGTGGGGCTCGCGGAGCTTATCGCAGCTTTTGAAAACCTCTTCAACAACCGAGGCGATGTTATCGCCACCCTCAACAGACTTGTTCGAAAGCAGTTGATCGAGGCCAACACCCGCTCGCTGGAAACGGTCTCCGGTGCCAGCCACGTCCGAGTCACGTCGGCGGGCGTCTATTACATCCGGTCACTGGCCAAGACGTTCGCCTATCTCGACCTAATCCTTCAGGACACTCCGATCAACGACGAGGGCGTTGAAAGGACGCTGAGGGAGTCCGTCTTTCTT
>CAZFLF010000328.1:0-7205 GCA_964519825.1 uncultured Pirellulaceae bacterium
ATCCGTTCGACGCGGCGGCCGTGCAGTTGGTTGCTGGCGGCCGCGATCGTGCGGCGGATTTCCCCCACTAGTAATCTGGCCTGCGTCATCGCATCATCGGCCGACGGAAGGCGTACCGTACGCATCAATTGCACGTGCTGCTCGTCAAGCACCGTCAAATCGGCTTCCTCGGTCAACAGATCAACCATCAACCGGCACGGTTGCGCGACGTCCCGATCGTGGCGGCGCAACAGCGATGCGGCGGCGAACGGACGCAGCACGAGCCGATTCGGGGTCAACTCAGCCCCCTGGCACGTTGTGCGAATCTGCGCGACGAGGTCGGGAGAGATTGCGGCTGCAAGCACGCTCGCCGAGTCCGCGCCGCTGGTGTCCAAGGGGACGAAATCGAGCGGCCAATCTTCACCGATGGTCGTAAACTGTCGCAGGGCTTGGAACCGGACCATCTCCGGCATTTCTTCCGGTGGTGAGTGGGGAAGTGAAAGTTGTCGAAACTCAATACTGGCTCGACCCACGGCCACTAGAGTCGGCAACCGCCCAATGTGCCGTGCGCGCAGCGCTGCGGCGATCTTGTGGCCAGCAGTGGCGTCCGCGGTATCACGATCTTCCAAGTCGACGGCAAAGGCATGCTCGATCGTCGCGTCCTTGCCGCGCGCTCGTGCCACCGCTACGCGAGCCTCCTTCGCGTCCCATTCAATGGCTAGAAATTGTGGCATGCGTTTTCTCCGTGTGGTGACTCACTGACAATGAGCTAAGGCGACCGAGGCGCTACTGGGCCTGCTCGACCAAATCTACGCCCAGGGTCTCCAAGGCGTATCCGCGCCCCAAATGGCTCACGTCTCTCCAGAATAATAGGCGCGGCGTCGAACTGGTAGCGTCAAAAACCACTTCCGCGCGAGCTGCGGGACCCCCGCCCTGAAAATAGCCGACAACCTGTGCCCGAAATACGTCGCCGCCGGCAGTGATGAACGGCGTCAAGGTGCGCATCTCGTCAATCGTCACGATTGCCTCGGCTAACAGCCACGTTTCGAAGCTGCGATTCGGGTTGTCATCGTCGACTTCCTCGGTTCGACGACTAACGATTTCTGTGGCAATGTCCTCGGTCATGCCCGGAATCCCCAGCAACAGTTCCTGCGGAGCCTGGTTGATGTTAATTCGGCCTGGAATCGAAGTTGCCTGGCTGGCGGTGCAGTTTTCCATCAGCTGGGGCAAGTAAACGCCCATCGCCAACGGGGCGCTATCGAAGGGCGATTGCAACACAATCTGTCGCCCCTCCTGAGAGATCTGGACCTTCTTGCCGATCAGATCGAGTACCTGCGAAAAGGTCCCCTTGGGTTGCTGCGAAAGATTGAGTTCAATTCCCGCGGCGGATTGACCTTCTTCGTTGCCGGAGTACGGACCATACAGCCGGTAGGCCAAGATAAAGTTGGTCCACTCTTCGCTAAAGACTTCAGTCAAGTCCTGCTGCATCTGAGTCAGATCCGTGTTGTTTAGCCAAATACGGGGAGTGCCGTCCGCGCGGGCGTTGCGTTCGGCACTGTACAACGTCAGGTAGGCCGCCATCCCCCGATTGAAACCCGACGAATCGACCGTCGTGGATGAAGTCGACGTCATCGAGGTGAGAGGCGTTCCCACGCCCGTATTGGAATTCGATACCTCATGCGCGTCGGCCATGCCGTTGCGATTGGAGTCGATACCAAATAGCAACTGGGGAGTGATGCCGCGGACGAGTAACAACTCCTCAATCGTTTCGGGTGGCGCATTGCGCGGGCCGTACGGTGGACTTAATCCCGAGTAATAGTCCACCTCGGCGCCGAATTCGCGAGTCTCGTCGTCCTCGTCGATCCAATCCAAAATCGCATCGGCGACGTCCTCCGTCATGTTCGGCAGCGCCATGAGAAAAGTGCGGGCGGCGCCGGCCTGAATTTTGTCCGCCAAGAGCAGCAAGTTGAGATTGAGCCGCGTCGACTCGTCTTCCAAGCCGTATCGCACACCGGCCTGCGTGGACTTACTGTCGATCAGCGGCGCAAGGACGGTGAAGCTGCCACGCGACGGGGCGTCCAGTTCCGGGATCACTTTCGCCGCTTGAAAGACCAGCGGATTGTTGTAATGTCCCCCCATCTCATCCCGAGTGGCTCGATCGGAAGTCAGGTACAGCTTGATCGTCTCGACACCGGAATCGACCAACAGTCGAGCCTGAATCTGCTTGCCGCTGAGAATCGCCCCTCGGCGATGCGATTGCATCAAATCGGTGAACGAATAGGCAGCCAGCGACAAGATGACGACGACAACCAATACAATGATCAACACGACGCCGCGACGCCGCGATGCAAATCGCTTCATGGCGAGCCTCCCGCCGTGGCACCGTCGGTTGAAGTAGATGCGGCGGAGTCTGACGTCGATGAACTCGAAGCCGTGGAAGATTGCTCGGGCGGCGACTGCCCGCCGGAGGGGAGGTAGACAAGCAACCGATACAAATGCAAATTGCCAGCGGTTTCGGCAGTCAAAGTGCTCGGAACAGCATCTAGTGCCGGGTCCGCGCCAGGCGCTCGCAACGCGAGAATCACCAACACCGCAATCGGCAGCTTCTGCTGCGATTCGGAATCCCATTCGGTCAACCATTGAGTGCCGTCGAAATACTGGAACTCGATGCCAGCGACTTCCGGCGCAATCACTTCGCCGCTGTTTTGCAGACCGGTGTAATTGCCATTATTCATGGCCCATAAGGTCACCGAGCGATCCAGCTCGCGGCGCACCAATCCCGTGCCATTGGCGTTTGGATCAGACAAGTCGGCCAATGATTGGCTAGCTGCCATACCTGCTGCCCCGCTTATCGCGGATGTGGATTGGACGAAGTAGGTGACTGTTTTCACATCGCTCGGGACATCGACAACCGAAGTCGCCGCGTCAGGAGTCAGATACTGCTGATAGTCCTCAATCCGCGGCAGGCGGCTGACGTCGACCTGCAACTGATACTGATTGCCGAACAGACCGGGTACGGGGGGAATCGTCGTTGTCGATAAATCCTCCGTATTCTGACTGGGCTGATCGGCCGAGGTGGAACTAGAGCCTGTACTGCCAGTGGAATTGGTCGAAAACGACGAGGCTCCCGGCTGACTTGACCCTGAACTTGTCGAACCACCTCCACTGGACCCACCGCGGCTGCCACTTGAACCAGACTGCGAAGTGTTTGAAGAGGAGCTGTCGCCCGGATTCGCATTGCTTTGCCCACCGCCGGGACTGGAACCCGACGAGCCACCCGCTGAGGCACCTCCCGCATCTGCTCCGCCCGCAGCTCCTGCCGCGGCCGCGCCCAACGATCCGGCGGCGGAGGCGACGGATTGCTGCAGTAACGCTTCGATTTCCGATGTGTCTTGTTCGAAGTGCTGCACCGCCCCCCGCAAGTCGTCGGCGATCAGCCTGAGGATCGAGCGAGCGAGTTGCGACTCTTCCAACTGAGTGCGTCGCTTGTCGAGCGATCGTAGATGGAATTCGACCGCCATGTTCGCGAGCGCCAGCACAATCACCGTCAGCGAAAGGGCGAGCAATAACTCCAATAGCGAATAGCCGCGCTGACGTCGCCCCCCCTCGTACCGCCGCGCGACTCCTCGCGCTGCGGAAATTGACATCGGCCGTGGCAGATACCGCAACATGGTTCAAACCTAACTCGACGTCGACGTACTACCGCTGGCGGTAGTGCTCGTCGAACCAGTCGTCGTCTGGGAATTTGGATCAATCATCCAACGAACCAAAGCGAAGGATGCGGAGCGGGAAACAATTTCTGGGTTCTGTTGCACGATGACACGCATTGAGAGCAATCCATCCTGCCCGACTTGTTCTATTTCGATGGAGTACAACCAATCGTTGCCAGACCCGACATCAGCAATCGGGGCCGCAGGCGTGGCCACTGCGGGAAGCATGCCGGTAACGAGTTCGGCAATCTTCGTTTCGCACAGGATTTGAGCGGTCGTCAAATCCCGCGCCATCTCAGCGTTCCGAGCCCCAATTCTCATCAGTTCGCCGACCGTCGCCAGCGAAAGTCCCAGGATCGCCAACGCCAACATGACTTCAAGCAGGGACAGGCCCCGCCGAGTAAGGCGGGTGTAGGATGGCCTTCCCAGGCCGTCCCTGGCGGGTTGATGTGAGTTGGCGACGGCCTTGGAAGGCCATCGTACTAGTCTTGCAGCAAAGCGTAAGATTCCGATCATGTTCACCTCGGCAGCTCATCGCGAGTCAGCAGTCCACGCGTGGTGACCACACCGGTCAAGCCCCGTATCGTGATCATGACATATCGCTCGTGCTGGTTCATGAGCACCAACCTCGCGGTGGACGAGGTACCATCCGGATAAAAGAAGATCGGTGCCGACCAGGTTTGGTCCGCTTCCGTCGCGGAGTCGGCAGTAGCAGCCAGCAGCTGCGAGCGCATTTCGGCCACGATTTCGCTGGCCATGAACGTAATGTTCTCCGGCAGACTTTCCACCTTGGGTCCCAACGACACGGCCGTTGCCTCTTGCGCCGAAGCGCCCACTGCAACTCCGCCTTGCGTCACCAGATCGGATTCCAACAAGTCATCATTGTTAATCCATGGCTCAATCTCATAACTGCCAGTGGTGGGTTGGCAGCGAAATACATACGTTCGTCCCGACTCCATTGCTTTCGTGCGTGCTCGTGCCCAAGTTGCCCGAATCTGGTCGGCCGAATGACGCAAGCGATTGTTGTCCAGCGGGCCAGTCACAGAGGGGTAGGCCAGCGCCGCCACGATCACGAGCAAACCCAACACCAGCATCACCTCAAGCAGCGAAAACCCGCGCCGCGCGGACCAAACGGGGTCGGGAGTCTTTTTCGGCGATCCAACTTTCAATGCAGTTTGTCCTCTTCGAAAAAGACTCCCGACTCCTTTACGCCGGTCGCGTCTCGCGATGTTCATAATCGATTCTCGGCAGAATAATCGTGGCACGCATTCGAACATTGGCGACTACGTGTTGTTGATCTCGTCACCCGAACCGTCTGAACCGTCCGGGCCCCATGACCAGATGTGAAAACTTTCCGCACCGGTCAATTCGTATTGGTAGGGATTTCCCCAAGGGTCCGGGGGGATGACCTTCTCAGCGTACGGGCCGGCCCATTTGTTGTTTGGCAAGCCGGCGGGGGCGGCCGAGAGTGCGCCCAAACCTTGTTCCGTCGTCGGGAAACTTCCGATGTCGATGTGATAATCCTGCAGCAACTTCTCGATCAAGTTAATCTGGACCGAGGCGGCCCGCATGTTCGCCTTCTTTTGCGCACCGATCACGTAATAACCGACGGTCGACGTCAGAATGACGAGGATGGCCAGCACTAACAACACTTCCAGCAACGTAAAACCGCGGCGCCGCGGCCGTTGATTTGAATTGCGCTTCATCAGTTCACCTCCCAAAAAAAAGTCAATTGTTTCAAGTTGGCAAGTCGGAATCTCACATCATCGTGCTCATCTTGATCACCGGTAGCAGCAAGGCGAGCACCACCAACAAGACGATACCGGCCAGCACCAGTAACATCAGCGGCTCGATGAGACGCACCATCAGGTCGAGCCGGCGCTGCGTGCGCAGTTCCAATCCGTCGGCGATTTCCACCAGGACGGTATCGAGCGAATTCGCTTCCTCCGCGACGGCGATCATTTCCACCACGGTTATTGGAAAATGGCCACATGAGCGCAATGGAGCTGCCAGGGTTTGCCCGCCGGAGATGTTCTCCGAGGCTTTCTCGATGGCTTCCGCCAGCACGCGATTACCCGCCGCATCACGGCTCAACTCCAGTGATTTCAAAATGGGGACGCCATTGCGCAACATTGTGCCGAGTACGCGGCAAAAGCGGGCCACGGCCAGACTCTTGAAAATACCGCCGAGCAACGGCAGACGAAGCTTTGTGGCATCGGCGCGACGACGACCCGCGTCCGTTTGCAACTGAGTTCGCAGGAAGTAACCGACCGCTACCACCGCGGCAATAATAATGGCCCAATAGCCTCGCAACATGTCGCTAAACCAGAGCAGCCATTCGGTCAGGGCGGGCAATTCTCCACGTGCCCGCAGACTATCGAAGATCGTCGCAAACCGTGGCACGAAAAAGACGATCAAGACGGTGACAATCGTGCAGCCGAACACCATCAGGAAGATCGGGTAAGCGAGCGCACCGGCCGTCCGGCTCTTCATGTCCTCGTACTGTTCGGTGAATTTCGCCACGCGGTCGAGTGCCTCTTCGAGGAAGCCACCTTCGCCACCGGCCCTCACCATGTTCACTGCCAATTCGCTGAAGACGCGTGGATACCGCGCCATGGCGTCGGCCAGCGTCGTGCCGTCCTCAACTCGATGATGAACGTCGTCTAAAACCTCGCGCAGCGCGACTTGCGACGTTTGATCGCGGAGTATGCCCAGCGATCGAAGCAGTGGAACGCCGCTCCGCATCAACGCGGCGAGCTGGCTGTAGATGGTGGCCATCGTTTGGCCGCTGATCCGCCGCGTGTAGCGGATCCCCGTGCCGTGTTTCTGCGGCACAACCTCCACCGGGAACAGCGTCTGGCCCGACAAAATCGACAACACTTCCCGCTCCGTGGCGGCTTGCAAGACGCCGGTCACACGTTCGCCCTGCGGATTCCGGGCGGTATAGGCAAAGTCAGGCATAAGAGGGGAGGGGAATTCGGATTGAAACTATAAATTTTTATACTAAGCAGATGGCTTGAGGTTTGCGACTTTTTGATCGCCGGTCGTGGCCTTCAACACCTCGTCGACCGTCGTTTCACCGCGCAGCACTTTTTGCCAGCCGTCGCTGCGCAAGGTGTCCATGCCCAAGTTAACGGCGGCCTGCTTGATCTTCCATGTGCTTGCACGGTCATGAGCCAGTTGGCGAATGTCGTCGGTTGTCACCATCAATTCGTAAATACCCATGCGGCCGAAGTAGCCGGTCTGCCGACATTGGCGGCAGCCGACGGCCTGCTGCAACGGGCCGGGCAATTCGTCCCAGGGAAAATCGGAGGGCAGTTCGTCACGTTTCGGCGTCCAGGACTTTTTGCAGTGTTTGCATAAGCGGCGAATCAGTCGCTGCGCCATGACCGTCTCAAGCGTGCTGGCCACCAGGAATGGCTCCACCCCCATGTCGATCATGCGCGTGTAGGCGCCGGCCGCGTCGTTGGTATGGAGCGTGCTAAACACCAAGTGGCCGGTCAACGACGCTTGGAT
>CAZFLF010000329.1:0-7198 GCA_964519825.1 uncultured Pirellulaceae bacterium
GGTGATGAACATCGAAACCGGCGGCGGCACGCTCGTGCATGAGATCGTCCATCCGTTTGTCGCGGCCAACTTTCCCGGGTGCCCGTCGTGGTTGAATGAGGGACTTGCTTCGCTGTATGAGCAATGCCAGGATCGCAATGGCCACATCCATGGCTTGACCAACTGGCGGCTGCATGGCTTGCACGAAGCTCTGAAGGACGAAGAGTACAAGATGCCGACCTTCGAGGAACTATGTAGCACTTCCACGCACGAGTTTTACAAAGAAGACCCCGGCACCAACTACGCGCAGGCTCGGTATCTGTTGTACTACTTGCAGGAGCAAGGGCTGCTCGTGACGTTCTATCACGAGTTCCGCCGCACTGTGCAAGACGACCCCACCGGCTACGAAACCCTTTGCAAAGTGCTGGGCCGGAAGAAGGAAGACATGGAAGAATTTCAGAAGGAGTGGACCGAGTATGTGCTGGCGCTGCGGTTTTGATGATTTTGGGCTGCCGCGGACACCAAATGAGGAGAAAACCCGTTGAGTCTCCGCGTCTACGGCGCGACTTTGCCGTCCTGCAGCGCCTCCTGAGATGAGAGGAATCAGACACCCAACAATTTGCGGTGGTTTGGGTGAGACGGGAAAACGAGTTTGGATACCTATTTCCCCAAATATTTGCCAGAAGTTGGGGGGGTGTCTGCTTGTTTGCCGCTGCCGCCACTCACGCGGCTGGAAGTAACGAGCTTGTTTTCGACGAGGCCCATTTTCCGTCGCACGCCACTGAGCCTCGTTTCTCGCCGAGAATTCTTTGCCGAATCCATCACCCGTTCCGGACGAACGAATCAACCAAGTATCGATTCGATATCTCGCACCCCATCGAGGACGCGACAAATGCGAACGGAATCGTCGGCAACTTGATAGAACACAACCCAGCGCTCGACCACAAAACTTCGAAGATCACCGGGGAATTCAGGACGTCGCTCGCCGATTAGCGGCTGCGATGCAATCAGCTCGCACGCAGAACGAAGGCGTTTCACGACTTCGCGAGCAGTTTTTTGCCGGTGCTGAGCAATGAATGAACGTCAGAATGTCGTCAAGATCGGCTTCGGCGAGTGGTGTGAAGAAAAGCTGCATCAGCCGCCAGCCAGCTCGTCAATCTCCTCCGCGCGACGCTCAAGGCGCTCAAACACTTCGTTAGCTGAAATCAGTCGGCCGCCATTTGCTTGTTCGATCCCCGCCCGGATCTCGGAAAAATAGCCTTGACGCTTCCGTAACAGTCCCACTGCGGCATTAATCGCCTCCGTCTCGGAGGTGAATTTTCCTTGGGTGACCAGTTCCCGAAGGAACCGTTCATTATCAGGAGATAAGACGTTCGTCATGGAACCAGAATATCACAGGTGCGCGCACCCGCCAACAGTTTCGAGTCCGGAATGAGTTGCTCAAATGGTCGCGAAATGGGAATCCAGTCCGATTCAGCTGACCGTGGGGTACTCTGCGGATTTCCCTCGGCACGCGGTGAAAGTGCGGGGAATTCAACGACATCGGCAGGCCCGTCCGTCCACAGGGGGCGGTGCGAATTAGACTGTCACGACCTGGGCGATTTGGCGGACAGCTGAAGCGGAATCGCAACGCAAGTTCGCCGTGCCGGAAGCTGTTCGAGGTGGGGGCAACGAAGTATTCTGACGCGAGTGACGTCTCCCGCACATTCGACCGCAATTGATCGCGACCATCGCAAGGATGGTCTTGGCAACGCCTGCTGCATTGTAATATTGAGGTGCAGTGCGAAGTTGGACAGAAGTACCGCGACACGGTCGCGTCAATGTGATGAGTCACGGACCGGAGATACCCATGTTTATTCGTATGCTTGTTTCCACAGTGGTTCTGTTCGGATTGTCTGTGCCTCCATTCGGCTGCGCGGCCGATTGGCCGAACTGGCGCGGGCCCAATCATAACGACGTCTCAAGCGAGTTTTCCGGTTGGATCCGCAACGGCCTATGGGCCATTGGGCTGACGTGGACCACTACGACAGGGGCTGGCGCGAGTGCCCCAATTGTTGTGAATGAAAAGCTCTATACCCTGGGTTGGTCCGCCGAGCCCGCGCCCTGTGACACGCTGACCTGTCTCGATGGGAGGACCGGCAAACGGCTGTGGTCCCAGGAATACGCTTGTCCCGAATACGGTCGGCGGAGTGAGGGTGATAAGGGATTATATTCCGGGCCGTCGGCCAGCCCAACGTTTGATCGAGAGACCGGGTTACTTTTCACAGTGAGTACCGACGGCGATTTGAATTGTTGGGATACGGAACGTGGCGGGAAGCGTGTCTGGGGGATCAACTTCTACGAAGTCTACGACGTGAAACAACGGCCGCTCGTAGGGACGCGCCGCCTGCGTGATTACGGCTATACCGCGTCGCCGCTCATTCACGAGGCGTGGGTGATTGTCGAAGTGGGTGATGATGAAGGCAATCTATTTGCGTTTGACAAGCGAACGGGCCAACGAGCTTGGACCTCGGAGTGCAAGGACCCGGCGGGACACACCGGTGGCCCCGTGCCGATCCGCGTCGATGGCATCCCTTGCGTCGCAGTTCTGACCATTCATCAATTACTGGTCGCACGACTCGACCGCGGTCACGAAGGCCAGACACTGGCCACCTTCCCGTGGGAGACGGATTTCGCCAACTCGATCGCCACGCCAGCTGTGTACGGGCAATCGATCGTGATCACGTCCGAGTACAACCAGTATTCGATCTGCCGCGTGGATGTGTCGCGCGACGGCGCACGCGAGGTTTGGAAGCAGCCTTACGCGTCGGGGGTGTGCTCGCCGGTGATTCACAAGGGGTACATCTATTGGTGTTGGCGGGGACTGTATTGCCTGGACTTCGAGACCGGGAAGCCACTCTGGCGTGGCGGCAGGTTCGGCGACACGGCTTCGATCCTTGCAACGAACGACGATCGCCTGATCGTTTTTGCCGACCGCGGCGAACTCGTCCTGACCGAGACGGCTGTTCGTTCACCCCAAAAATACACTGAGCTGAAACGGCAGAGCTTCCCGTTTGAGAGCGACGTCTGGCCGCACGTTGTCTTGTCGGATAGTCGACTGTACTGCAAAGCCCTTGACGGGCACCTGAAATGTATCGCCGTGTTTGGGCGAGAGTCGGAGTAACCGCGCCGTTTCCGGGGCGTGCCTAGTTTCGCGACGTTTCCATTAGCCGCAGGGCGCTAGCCCCGGTTAGATCCTGGTACCCGCTTCAACCGGGGCTAGCGCCCTGCGGCTAATTCACCGACATCGCGGCGCGAAACTTGTGATCTCGGTTGGCCGAATCGGGAACAGCGTGCCTACTCCCTCCGAATCCACAGCTCAACGCTGGCGAGCTTGGCGTCTTGTTCGGCAACTTTCACCATGACTCGGTTCTTTCCCTGCGTAATGGCCTGCAACGGCACGCGGCACGTATACCGCTGTATGCCTGCGATCTCCTTCCCAGCCGGTTGCGGGCCGAAGTTGGCCGATCCAAACAGAATTGTGGGCCGCGAATCCTTCGACAGGCCGAATAGATCAACTCGCAGCTCAGCCGTCACGCTGATGTCCGCGCCGCTCAAGTCTTCCGGAACGATCATGTACGTCTGCGTGAAATCATTCGGCGTGAGCGACAACGGCAGTGCGCCTGAGAATTCCTCCGCATCTTTTGCCCAAAAGTGAGATGGCATCCACCAGCCCGCATCGGACATCGCATACTGCACCGTCGTGGCTTGCAGTTTTTCTGGTGCGCCAATCGTCGTGAGAACTCGTTGCGCGTACGCCCGGTCGGCGTCAGTGCCTGGCCCCGGAAACAGGTTGAACGCATAAATGCCATCAGCCCTGTCGGCCCACATCCGCGATGCAGCGCCGAACCATGCCTCGGGCGGCTGGTTCGTCGACTCGCCGCGTGGCGGACGGTACATCAATCCGGACTGGCTCAGACACGGATACACCGGCAGCCCGTGCGCGTGTCCCAAATCGATCAAGTCACGCACCGGCACGTCAAAGGTTACGTATCCACCACCGAGTGACACGAAATCGAGCAGCTTTTCCTGTAGCCACGCTTCCACATCGATCCCAATTCGCCGGCAACTGGCAACCGTCACCGGAACGCGCGCCGCGAGCAGAAGCGGCTTGCGTTGCCGCTCGCTTTCCTCCAACACCAGCGTGCGAATCCGCCGGACGAGCCGTGTGAGAATGCCCCGCTGTGCGTCCGTAACCGGTCGATCTTCGTAAGCGGTGCGAAAGTAAATCGGTGCCCGCAGAAAATCGAGTTCCACTCCGTCTAGGTCGTAGCTCTGAAGCACCTCTTGGACAATCTCGACCAAGCGCGGTTCGACGTCAGGATGTTCGAAGTCCACGAGGCTCCACAGTCGCCGCCGGTCGCTTTTTTCAAAACTCTTGGACTGTTCCAGCGTGGACATGACGCGAGTCGGATCCTGTTGCTTCCAGTCCGACACGAACTCGGGCGTCCAAGCGTCGTGGATGTCGTTCATCCGCAACGTCCAGATCGACTCGAGCCCATGTTGGTGCGCAAATTCGCTCGACATGCGCAAGCCATCCGTTCTCTGCTCCAGAAAAGCGGGCAGGTTATTGCCGGCAAAGTTACCCGACTTCGTACGAAAGATCTCCGCGACGCGCGTGTCATGCGTAAAGCGATTGAAGCTCTGCGTGGTGCAGTAGTAGATGCTGTCGACGTGCGTATTGAGTAGCGGTGTGTGCCGCACCGCGAGGAATTTCTCAATCGTGTCGGCCCCCTTGGCCCAAATGTCGTCACCATCATTGTTGAAAATGACTCTCCGCCGACGCTTCGCCGCCCGTTCGCGAGCGTCCACCAGCGTCGTGGAAAAATGGTTCGCCCAAACCATATCGGCCAGGCAGCCAAGGCCGGACATAGAGCTTCCGGCTACGAGACCGATCAAGAATTCACGCCGCGTAGCACGAATGACGAGTTGGTTGTGCATGGATAGCGACCATTCTCTGTTGGACGGGTCGTCGCGATCGTCAGCCCGCAAGCTTCGCGCCCAGCCGGCCATGGTTACTTATGACCGAAGAGAAGGCGACGTCGATCGTAAAGTTGTGGACCCGCAACGATAAACGCTGTGTGAACTGGCCAAATCTATAGTGCGAGTGTAAAACGAACCCGATTCAAGCCAGCGAAGTAGCGCTGGAGACGAGTCGGAATCCCATCCACCGCACGCCAATGAGAACTAGCGTCGTCATCGCTTCGAACACTGCAAAGAATATGGATACGAAGCTGATGAACTGCATCATCTGCTTTATTGCATTCGGACCGCCGATCCTAGGTTTCTGGTTGACGATTTCCAGCTGCAGGGCCTCCAGGATTTGAATACCGACGAGGGCAAGGATCGGAATGGCCATCAGCCCGGCTGCAAACCAGACACGTCGCGAGCGCTGGCCAAGAGTTACCTCAATACAGGCTAGCATCAAGAATGCCGACAGAATCGGACACACCAACATGGTTTCGATCCTCGGCATAGGTCGATACCAAAACTGGAAACTTGAGAGTGGGTCGAATATTTGCCCAGTCCACACGATCCCGAGCGCAACGAATACCGTCCAACACAGCACGTGCCGCGTCGAGAATTGAAACGGGGGTGCCTTAAGACTCGGCTGGTTACGAAAATATAGAACTTGTTTGGTTGCTGAACGATAGATCCACGTGGCCGCTGTGAAAACTGCCACGAACAGAATTTCGAGAACAGCGAGAAGTACTCCATCTGAAAACAGCACAGTCGGATGAATCGACCCCAGCATTAGGGAACTCCATCCAAGCTCTTCCCACAATCTCAGCGACTGCGGGGCCAGACAGGCCCCTGTCAGATACGTGAACCATCCCAGAATGCAGAGCGCGATCGTGCCTACGGCGCGGCGTGCGACAGGTCCCGTTCCATAGACTGCCCAGATGGCCACCAAGGCGCCCTCGCTGGCCAAGAACGCCTCCTCGATTACGACATTGCCAAACAAGTTGAATCGACTGCGGTGAAATCCCGGCAAGCCAGGCAATATCAAGTTCGCAACCAGAAATGCACTTGCGACTCCCAGAAACAATTGGTCGGGCAGCCGGTTCACGGAAGTTTTTGCAGCATTGTCCGCCATCAGACCTCCAATGCGTTTTTTCACGTGAACAGAATCTCCCCGATTGTACCGTCAGCTGAAGCCAGAAGCGCCCAGGCAGTCACATCCGTTCCCACAGAAAAGTCGCGTCCCGATTTTCTTGTCCGATCACTCGGCAAGGATTTCAAGACAGCCAACATTTCGGCGCAGTTTGGGCAAAATGAGTTGACGTCCGACGGTAGCAAAGCCTTCCGAGGTGTCCGGCCCGTATGTGTTTTGGCCTTCCCATCTTTTCCAAATTGCGGCAATAAGTTGGCTGTCTGCTTCTCGGTGTCTCGGTATCCACCTGAAATCGCAATGTGGACCGCTTTTTTGTCGCTCAGCGTGAATTTCGCTCGCGAAAACCGATGGCACAAAGTTCACGTGTCACGCGTCCTCCAACTGGCAGTCCGCGGAAACTACAGGTATTCGATCTGGCTCGCCACGTCCTCGGGCGAAAGGCAGGCATCCATCAAGGCCAGATACCGAATAATGTCTCCGATATTGCTCTTGGCTGGCGGACAATAAATGACGCCCGCATGTGAGACACCAGACGCCGCAAGGCGAAGGAAGTCGCTGTCGTTGGTGAAGATCACCCGCGTTTCACGAAGCGCAAAGGCCAAGTGCTCCTCGTCAGTCGCCTGGAGGAGCCCTGCATCAGTCGTCGTAGTAACGTCTACTTTACGCCGTCTCAGGCCATGAGCGACTGCGTGCGGAACGTGCTCATCCAAGTGAAATCGAAGCACGGGTCACGATCCCGCAGTTTTGGTCCGATAACGTTCCAACAAACTGGGGCCGTTTGCGGCACGAAGGGCGTCGACAAAGGCCTCATCTTCCCGCATCTCCTGCAAGATCTCATCACGATGGTCATGGAAGTAGGACAGGGCCGCGTGAACCTGGCCGAGAGTGAGGTGCGGCAAGCCCTCGACGATTTCCTCCGGCGTGCGGCCATGAATTTCTGCCTGGGCATAAATGTCTTGGACCCGAACGCGTGTCTCGGCAATAAATGCCCTCGGATGACCGTCTCGGTTGGATCGAATCTCGATGTGCGTCGCAATGGGCTGAACCATGATTCAACTATATCCC
>CAZFLF010000330.1:0-7193 GCA_964519825.1 uncultured Pirellulaceae bacterium
AGCCGAGGGAGAAACTATCGCTTGTGAGTGGCGAAACGCTCCCGCAGTGTTTCAATCCGCTCCCTCGGCGAGCCGAGGGAGAAACTTTTGGGGTGTGGTTATTGGCGTACTGCTGATTTGTTTCAATCCGCTCCCTCGGCGAGCCGAGGGAGAAACACTGGCGACGAGTGGAAATTATCGGGACGTGCGAAGTTTCAATCCGCTCCCTCGGCGAGCCGAGGGAGAAACCCCGCCGCTCCATGTTCTTGGTGCGACGGATACCAAAGCTTAACTATCGCGAACCCAATCGAAAATAGTCGGCGGATGCAAGGTATCAAGCTGGCTCCAAGACCGAAGCGGATGGATGACGCAGACTTGTGGCGACCGCGAAAGGTCCGGCGTTTCATCAGCACTGGAGGTTCGCGGAGGGCATTCATGCGATTAGCGGTCCTTCAAAGTCGATGCGACGATCCTTGCCGTAAGATTCCACCACGTCGTCAAACCTACCGACGAGCCGATAGAGTCGCAAGCTGTCTTCCGCCGGATGGATCTCGTCGAGCAGCTTCTCCCGCAACGCCGTTAGTTCCGTTTCACCGACCGTGCACTCAAACACGGAGTATTGCACGCGTTGGCCAAAATCCTGGCACACCCGTGCCACACGGCGCAGGCGTCGCCGGCCTTCTTTGGTCGTGGTCTGCACGTCATAGGAAACCAAAACTTGCATGCGGACACCTCACGCATCATTTCAAGACCAAGGCCGGATAGTCGGCCACATCGCCACGAATGGCTCGCGCCAGCAAGCGGGCCTGCACGTGCGGCAGCAAGCCGATGGGCACCGTTTCGTTCAGCAAAGGATGTTGCACTTCCTCGCGTTTGCGTTGTTGATAGGTCGTCAGCAATGCGCGGCGCGTGGCGTCGTCCATCGTGATCGCGCCGCCAGGGCCGGTTGTAAAGCCGCGCGCTTGTACTTGCCGGCGATTAATGAGCGTCAGGACCAAACGGTCGGCAACGAGGGTCCGAAACTCTTCCATCAGATCGAGTGCCAATGATGGCCGGCCAGGGCGATCCGCGTGCAGGTAGCCGACCGCCGGATCAAGCCCCACGGCTTGCAGCGCGCTTTCGCAGTCGTGACGGACTAAAGCGTACGTGAAAGAGAGCAGTGCGTTCACGGGCGACAACGGCGGGCGACGGCTGCGTCCATCGAACAGGAACGCTTCATCAATTGGCAGCACCATGTCACGAAAGGCTTCGAAATAGGTCCGCGCGGTCGACCCTTCGATGCCACGCGCTGTATCCAAATCGCTGACGTTGGCCAACTGCTCGACCACTGCAGCCATTTGCGTCGCCGCGCGACGCAAACGCTCCGCAGGTTCGCCCTCGCCGCGGTCTCGCGCCGCGCGCAACAACGTGTTCCGCGCGTTCTGAATCTTGGCTGCGATGATGGGGCGCGCGATGCGCAAGCAGGCGACCGGGTCGTCGGCCAATCGGTACTGTTGTCGCCGCAGCAACACGTTACCGGTCAGAGGCGGCTCGATCCGCGCCAAGAACTCTCCCTGTTCCGTCAGCATCGATACCGCCAAGCCGTGGTCGCCACAGGCTTGGTAGATGCCGGAGCTCAGCCGGATGCGGCCAAAACAGATCACACCTTCCAAGTGATGCAGCGGGACGGTCAGTTTCACCTGCCGGTCGATTTTGACTTGTAGCGTCAGATGATCGCGACGCAGATAAGCGTCTTGGGTTGTGATGTACAGCGTATTGGCGAGATGGCGCATGGGGGGCACCGATTCAGGGCGAGTCGGAGTTGGGAGCGATCTGGTAAAGCCGTTGTTGATACGCGACGAACCGCGCCGGTTCGGACAGGGCATGCGGCATGCAAACATCGAGCAGCGAACAACCGCGACAACGCGCTTTGTAAACCGGTGGTGGTGTAATTCCGGCGGCCATGAGTGCGTGGAGTCGCTGCGCGGTGTCGATTGTTAGCTGACGCAGGGCCGCGTCGAAGGTCACGTCGCGGCGGCGTTTGGATTTCAAGTGAAAGACGGCGCCGCGCGGCACCGGCACGCCGAGCATCTCTTCCAGGCACAACGCTTGGGCACACAACTGGACTTCGTCGTTGTCCCAGCGTCGGCGTTTACCGCGCTTGTACTCGACGGGAAATGGCACCTCGCAGCCGTCCGGCCCCGGATGAAATTCCACGACATCCGCTTTGCCGATCAACCGCAGGTGATCGGAACGCAGCCACACCGCATGGACTTCCCGCGCTCCGTCCCCAGTCCGACGCAGTGCCAAATCCGCCCGTCGATGCCCGCGCGTGCCTTCGAGGGTGTATGAATTGTCCACCCACACTTGTTCGATCCGATGCAACGCACAGCGGCGTTCGCAAAACAGCAGGTCGTTCAAGGCCCGGATGGGTTGGTAGTCGTCGTCATTCAGAGTCCGCTCAGCCATCACCGGACTTCCTCTTTCCTATCCGTTTCCGGGTTTTCGTTTCCAGACGTCTGATGCTTTCGACAACGGGCAAGTTTTCCGGCATCGTGCCGCCGAGGTCTTTGATTGTTTGGCGTACCTTGGCCCCGACATCGCGATGGACTTTGTTTGCCTGCGCCTTGCCCTGCACCTGATCGCGGCGGAGCTTTTCTTCGGCCTGAGTGGCTCGGAATAGATTCGCAGCCAGCTCCGTGCTCCCCATGTGGTCGAGAATCTGCTGTCCCTTCTTCAAACCCTTCTTGTGGTGAATCTCCTGCGTACCGAGCCCGCCGTACAGCCCTTGGTATCCGTGGTTCTGAAAGATGGCGTAATCGATTGGAGCGACGACCCCCGCTTTCTTCGCCGCTCCCGCCAGCTTGACGTTGTGCAACTTCATTTCGTCACGAAGCAATAATCGCCGTTCGGCCTCCGCCGCTTCATCGGACAATTCCTGCCGGCGCGTTTGAATCGCGAAGTACGTCTGCCCCAGCGCCACGATCTCCTTGCCGGGGTCGGCATTCTGAATGACGAGATAACAGGCGTAGCGAGACATGAATGTAACGGGAACTTCGCGCTGTCCTCCCTTTCCGATCTCGATCATTTCGGTGACGTCAACGAAATGATCCTCGACCCGATGAGCACTGTTAAAACATGCCATCCGGGCCTTTTGCACAACCTGTTCGAAGTTGCGATAGTCGGTGTATCCCAACACTCTTGCGAAATCCCGACTGGACCAGAACTCATTCCCCGCGACGTTCGTCCGCCGAATCGCCTCAAACGGCGATTGATGCGCGGAGGACGGAGTGAGCGAAGTTTCGTCCGACATGACGGCTCTCCAATGACGAATGCAGAAGAAATTGTTTCGGCCTGTACATTCTCAATCCGATGCAATCGGCATCACGCCTCGAAATACGGCAGTTCGTTGAGCTCCAATAGCGGGGTGGTCGAGGGTTATTGAGAGTTCGGACATTATCACCCCATTTCGGTTGAGGTTAGCGGGGATCGACGCGACGCGTCAGATTCACTCCCTTGATGCCAGCGGGTGGAGCGTCGTTGAGCCAGTTGTCAGTGGCGGAGTAGTCCGCAAACGATTCGGGGTAATCCTTCGCGCGCCCGTCGGCCTTCTTCAACACAATCTTCACTCCTTCAAATAACTTCCACGCATGAGCGCAGCCAAGTTTGGCTTCGCGGGCATTCTGAGCGCCATTGCCTTTGTCTTGAGTGCCGACGTGCTCGAAATCGTAGATGCCTCGAACGGTCATCTCGGCGCGAGCGGCCGATTGGTCGTGGTCGAACATGTGCTGCAAGGCTTCAAAGAAGAGTGTCAAGTCCTCTTCCGTGAATCCGGTTCGCTCAGCAAACACGGGCGAGACGAACGCCTTCGCCACGTACAGCGCGTAGGGGACGATGTGCTTGTTGCCAAACGTGCGCTCCTTTGCTATGTCGTCGACCTTCGTGACGGCACAGCGAGTAATCGAAACCTCAAGTGGCGTGATTGGATCACATGACGTGGCAAATCCAAGTTGGATAGGGCCTCGTAACTGACCGTGAGCGGAACCAGTCATCACGGCACCTTTCTCGCCGGTGCTCAATACCGCGCCAAATGTCCGAATGTCGTAGAACTGTTGGCAAAGAAACTGCACCGCATCGCGCGCGACTTGGTCATCGGCTACGTGCTTCTGTTGTGACGTCGCGTCCTTCGGCAAAGCGGCCAACGGAGCGGACTTCTGTTCGACCGCGTTCTCAATGATCGGATTTAAGATGGCACCCGAACGGACGAAGATGCCGTATTGGTTTGGTCCCGAAATCGCGGCAGGCGGAAAGTTCAAGACGAAATTCCGCACTTTGCGTTTGAGGCAGACATCGGACACCAAGCCCTTGTTGTTGGTCGGGTCAATGCGCGGCATATTGCCGGCGTCGGGGTCTCCGTTGGGGTTGCCGTTGGTGACGTCAAACATGACGAGAATGTCGTGACGGTGGCTGACGATGTTGCTGGGCATGGATGGAGTCCTTGTTGGTGAAAACTGGTGATTGTGGTTGTTCATTCTCGGCGAGCCGGATGCCGTCAGTCCCCGGACTTTTCAGGCACGGCGAACGTCCGGAGGCTAACGCCGCCCGGCTCGCCAATGTTCATTGGCGCTACGTTTCGTGGAATTCATTGACGCTGGCGATAAGGTCCGCGTAACCAAACTCGTTCGCAAGATCGCGAGCTTTCGTGAGCGGCTCGTCAAATGGTTCTTTCTTGTCGCGGCGCTTTCGGGCGTCGCTCAGCTTGGACAGCACAGTCGCACAGGCTCGGTCGTAGGCACGCTGCTGATAGAAGCCAAGCGCGAAGATGCCTTGCTCGGGGAGGGTCAACATCCGCTTGAACTTCGGCGACTCACCGGGCGCGGCCGGTTGGAACTTCTTGAGAATCTCGCCGATCTCATTGTCGATTCGGTTCGCGGCGAACTCGTCGTCTTTGCGAACCTTCGACAGGTGATGCCGAGCCAATCGACACAGCAATGGAAACACGGCGGCCGGCGCGGACGACGCTGTGCCGTAGTAGCGCTCAATGATCCCCGCGCCTTTCTTCTGGAAGTCGTGGTAACGGTCTTGCAGGCTCTCGAACACGGCGAGCAAGCGGCCCAGGTTGTAGGCCGGTTCGGGCGTGTCGGCCAATTGAGGGGTCGGCATGAAATCACCTTCCTTTCGTTGAGGTTGATTGCGGAAGAAGCGGATAAGGATCAGTTTGATCAACGCGAATCGAGACGGGTTGAATGGGTTGAGCTTCGGGTCGTTCTTCACCAGTGCGGTGTGAAACTCGTCCAGGATCGGCTTGAGCAACATCAATGACGGTGCGATCCCTTCGAGCGCAGCGCGGTAAAGCTGCACGATCCGCTCCGCCACGAGCTTTTTCTCTTCCTGGTCCTTCGACTGACGAAGCATGACACGAGCGAGACTGGGAATCGCGAACGGTGACGAACGTTGGTCGGCAGGCTTCGTCTCCTTCACCTCTTTGACTTTCGTAGCAGAGATAGCCTCCGAGAACATTGGGGCGACTTGCAAGTCGTCCCACCACCTTTGGAATTGTTTCGTCGCTTCGAACAATGTCTGGTCGATCCAGTGTTGAATGATGATTCGCGCTTTGTTGCCGGAAAGCGCAACGGTGTAGAGACGGTCGGCGTTCCGAACTTCGCGCCCTTCGTCTCCAGCAAACGGTGCTTTCAAAAACTTGCCGACTTCAGATGGAAACGCCTTCGTGAGAAGTCGGGTCATCTGCCCGCCTGCTTTTAGTGAGTTCTTGGCCCATGAGCAGACGACGACGGGACCAAGCTTGCTCTGTGACTCTTCATCGCGGAGCAATTCCGTCAATGCGAGCGCGTACATCGCCGCAGCGGATTCAGAGACAGGTGCATTCTCCCCCATCTCGAATCCATACGACGAGAATGCTGGTGCTGCCTTGGCAAAGGACACGATGTAACCGCCCGACCCCGCACCAGGGACGCCCATGATCTTTGGCTTGTGAGACCGCGCAGTGGCCCTACCTGTCCGCCCGCTGACAAGACAAACGGTGGGATTATTCGACGGGACAGCTTCGTCTTCGGACTCGTCATCTTCGGACTCGTCAACAAACGCTTGGCGGACAAATTGCGAGGACCAGTATTCACGAAGCGCATCCTCTTCGAGTCCGAGCGTGACTGGTGTGCCATCAACGCTGAACCCAAACGTCGCTTTCTTAACGGCGATGTAGCGTGCCTCTCCCGTTCCGATGTTGGCGACGAACTCCAGTTCGCCCACTTTTTTTCCTTTGTCCTTCGCTCGCATCCTGACGAACGGCAGTTGGCACTGAATAAAACCGTCGTGCTCCAGCAAGTACTCGCGTTTGAAGGCGAGCATCGCTTTCAGACGGGCGTCGTTCGTGACGTTGAACGCGGCTTGAATCTGGTCCCAGAAATGCAGAAACGCTTTCGTGGGGTTTTTGTCCTTCTCCTTTGAGTCGGCTTTAACCGGCGCGGGAATTGGCTCGCCGGTTGTCTTGTCTCGACCAAACAGCGCGACCGAGCCTTCGGCCAGAAAGTACGCCTTGCCGCCGTTGTTCTCTCCCGGAAAACGTGGCAGCAAGTAATCGAACCCGGGGGACTCCTTGCCTTTCGCGTCTGGCTGAGTGAGTTCCTTGACATACGGCAGTCGTAGTTTGCCGTCGGCATCGAGATCAATCAGTGCGTGCAGAGTTCGGCGCTGAAGCGGGAGATCCGCGAGCAGCTTTCTCGATTGCGCGTATTCGTGAAGTGCTTGCAGCAGCATGAGTGTTGGTTCCTATTCGTGGGATGGGCACTCTTGCCCGTTCCTGTTTTGGATCGTGTCATCGAGCAGACGGGCAAGAGTGCCCATCCTACGGCGCGCTTGCCGTTCGCGGCCGAACAAGGCGGTCGGCAATGCGATCCGGATGACAGTCGAGAACGGCGTTGGCGATGGCTGCTCGAAAGAAGACCGCGCCGGGGTGGACATGCGGGTCGTCATCGTTTGCGGCTTCACGGCGCTCGTGATCGAAGACGTCGTAAAGCATCAGGCCGAGATCCTCTTCCGGCCAATTGGCTAACCGGTACGACTTGACTGAGTCCGGCTCCACCCAATCGAAGTCGGCGGCGAACTCGCGGCAACCGAGCGCCGGGCGATGAAAGCACTTACCGCGCGAGGCGCGCTTACGGATTTCGTCGAGATACTTGCCGAGGTTGTCGCTCGGCGGACGGGCCAGATGACTCAAA
>CAZFLF010000331.1:0-7191 GCA_964519825.1 uncultured Pirellulaceae bacterium
ATCCCAATGACCAATGACCAAGGAATGACCAATGACCAAGCGATAGTAGCGATTTGTTTATGCATTAGTCATTCAGTCAGTAGGTCCAAGTTTGATTGAGGTCGTGATTCGCCGAAAGGGTTACACATATCACCCCCGGGTCGCATCGATTAACCGCGCACTCCGGGTAAAGAGCCCAGTGGACTGTCTACCCTTGGTCATTGGTCATTGGGATTTGGTCATTCGTTAGTCATTAGGCCCTTAGTTATTAGTCATTCTGGCTGCGCCTATGCCGCGCCGCTGTGTCGCGCTGGCTTGCGATGGCGCACCGCAGTCTGGCCATGGCGCGCTCGCGCTCGCGGTACAGGGTTTGCGCCTGTGAAATGGTAATCTGCCGGAAGCGGATTTTGGCCCCCGGTCGCAGTTGTGCCAGGACGGGCAAGTCAACGCAGGCGACTTGAGCGATTTTGGGATAGCCGCCGGTCACCGGGCAATCCGCCATGAGCACGATTGGACAACCGTTGGGAGGAACTTGAACTGTTCCTGCGGTCACAGTCTCGGAAAGAAGCTCACGTCCAGTTTCGGACCGCAAGGGCGGGCCAGCCAGTCGATAACCCATGCGATCCGAGTTCGCGGTGATTTCAAACTCGCTGGAGAAGAATTTGTTTCGTTCGTCAGCAGAGAAATCGTCGAACTGGCGGCCAGCCGACACGCGAATCGTCGGACCATCCTGGTAGTCCGCCAAAGTGGATCCGGCCCACCAGGCGGTTGAGGCAATCGGACTCGCGCCGGCCCGCTCGGCTAGGAAAATTCCGCAGTGAATCGCGCTCAGGGACGCGGGACGTGTCGTCAAGCGATCTCCGGCCTGGAGCGGACGTCCATCTAGCCCTCCGAATCGGGCTTGAAAATAGGTGCCGCGGCTTCCGAGCACTTTCGGGACATCGAATCCCCCTGCCACGGCGATGTAGGCGCGACAACCGGCAGCGGCTCCTCCAAAGCGCAATTCGCTGCCGCTCCGAATCCAAACTGGCCGCCAGTTCGGCACGACGGCCTCGTTGACGCGGGGCGACAGGTCGCCGCCGCAAATCGCGATCAGCGTATCCACCGCGAATCGTAAGCTTGGGCCGACCAGCGTTGCTTCCAATCCGGCGTCTCCTGGCTCGTTACCCACCAATCCATTCGCGACACGCAGTGCGAGAGGGTCCATCGCGCCACCGACGATAACGCCAAACTTTCGCCAGCCATACCGACCCAGATCCTGAATGGAAGTCAGGAGTCCCGGACGAATCACGTCGATCGACATTGCCGCTCCTCCGGCCACGCACGAAACTCTGCAGGGCTGATCGGCCGGATCCGAACTGTATCGCCTGCACTCAAGAGGCTCGGGGGACGGTCCACGGGGCGAAACAATGTGAGCGGAGTGCGGCCGATCAAGCGCCAACCCCCGGGAGTCGCCAGCGGATAAATACCTGTTTGCTCCCCGGCGATCCCCACGGACCCGGCTGGAACCGCCAGCCGCGGCAAATCCAGTCGCGGTGCCGCGATCCGCGGCGACATTCCACCGAGATACGGAAAGCCTGGTGCGAAGCCGATCAGATAGACAAGGTACTCGGCGCAAGCGTGATATTCGATCACTTCCTGGACGGTCAGTCCGTTGTGCCGTGCCACAAACTCCAGATCAGGCCCAAACTCGTCGCCATAGCAGACCGGAATCTCAACCGTGCGGGTCGCGGGCACAGATTGAACATCGAGTCCCGGCACGACTCGTTCAACCTCTCGTCCGACTTCCTCGACATCGACCACTATCGGATCAAAGAAAATCGTCACGGTAGTAAAAGCCGTCACGTATTCGACCATTCCGAGCAACGGAAACTTGTCGAGATACTGTGCCAAGGCCCAGACACTATGGAGAATCCCCCGATCGATCTGATCTCCGAACTCGACGACGATCGCGGCTTCGCCCAGCGGAGTCCAACGTACTCGCCGAATTCCCTGCTCCGATCGAACCGCACCGCCAGTTGTATTCATCCGGATCGACTCCGCACCATTCAGCTGGATGAGTCGGGCCCCAAGAAAAGCAGAAACGCGGACCACGCTACCAGCGCGTCCGCGTTCAAACATAAACCGCGGCCAATAGCCTTGACGGCCGTTGGGGGGTGACTTTGCGGGACGATTCTAGACCTGGAATGAACTGCCGCAACCACAGGACTTCGTGACGTTTGGGTTCTCAAACTTGAAACCGCGTGCGTCGAGTCCCTCGTACCAGTCGATCGTCGTACCTTCGAGCAAGAATGAACTCTTCTTGTCGACGACAAGCCGGATGCCGTGGCAATCGTATTCGTCGTCCTTCTCCACGTCGAAAGCTTTGTCGAACTCCAGACGATATGAGTAGCCGCTGCAGCCACCGGCCTGCGCCCCAATACGCAAAAACACATCGTTTTCAAACTTCTGCTCGTCCTTCACGCGCATGACTTCTTTGGCAGCCTTTTCCGTCAGAGACACTGGCATGAATATTCCCCTTGTGTTGAAAAGTTTCTCATTGGATGCGTTCTTCACCGCAACGGGACCTGTTTAAACCCTGGCACCGACAAATGGCTGCCGTTTGGACTATATCCCAGAAGCAGTTTTTCGCAACTGCATATGTCAAAAATATACAAACAACGTCGTTGAGAAAAGGTCTATCCCAAACTTTGGCAGTCCGTCCGCGTCTAATTGCCTGCCCGGCCAATGGCACTTACTTTGTTACTGGACGAGTGAGCGGAATGGCGCTAGCCGCCGGTTTTTCGCATGGGTAATCACGCCTCCGACCCCGGTGGCTAGCGCCATTCCGCTCAAAGTGCCATCGGCCTGCCTGGTTATTGCATGCCTGGCAGCCAGAGTTTGGACTCCTGCTTGGGAGCAGCCGAATCGGGGGTCCATAGTCCGGGAGATTCGGGCGTTGCGCTGGCAGTCGTTGCTTCCAAGGGGGCTGCGGAGTCCGGCGCGCGGCTCCTGACCTGCCCGTCGGGCGAAATCACTCCATAACGCACCAAGACTTGATACAAGCCTTCTTTGATCCCCGGTTCATTGCTGTGGCGAGTGGTCAACAGTTTCGTCAGCCGGTTGCATTCTTCCGCTTCGTACCGCGAGAGCCGAACCTGTAATTCCAGCAAATACCACGAAGCCGGCGAACGCCCTTTGGTAACGGTGATGCGACGCCCGCTGTCAATGTGTTGCAGTGCTTCTTCGGCATCGGCAGACACGGTGACGAGGAGCCGATAGACTTCCGCCAAATCGATTTTTTCGGCAATGGAGGCTCGTGCGACCAATTCGTTCGCACACCTTCGCATCGCCGACCGCAGATTCTTCAAGGTTATCAGCCGAAAAGCGTCCAACAGCTCGTCGTCGGACAATTCAGCGAATTCTACTCGCGCCCACCGCGATACTGGCACGCTGAGAAGCTGCTCCCCTTGGATGCGGTAAGTGCCGCGCGTCGGCAGGCCAAGTTCTCGGCGGAGATTGTTGAAATCGAAGCCATCTTTGACAGCCTGTTCCTCCGTCGCTAGTTCCAAATTCAGGATCGCGGCCATTACTCGAATCCGCAGCACGCGATCGCGCGCCGCTTCGCGTGCGGACTTGCCGTCAAAGATGCTGCGCGGCAAATCGGGCCAGACCGATGCGTAGATCGAGTCTCGCTGAGCGTTGAGCAACGGGACCGCGTGCTCCGGAGTAATGTCCCGCGGAAACCGGACTTCTGGATTTAACGCGGCTTGCAGTGCCGAGACTTGCCCCTGCACTTCTTCCTTGGCTGGCGATTGAATCCATTCCCCAGCAACTTCCATCAGCTTGGATTTCGCTTCGTCGAAGCGATTGGAACGTTCGACCTCAAACTCCAACCGCGCTTCGCGGTCAGTCTGTTTTCCAAACACAATGATGTCACCCAGTACCATTGGCAGGTCGCCGTATTCCAGCCCGACGTGCGACGCCGGCATCGGTCGGTCCAGCAGTTTGAAGACACCTTTTGGCGGCGGCTGTCCCTCTTCCACGACTTCTTGCGGATCGACGGGCACCGTTTCGACCCGCTTATCGGACAACAAGACCTCCATCAGCTGTTCGATATTGCGGATGGGATGGGAGATTCGCAACGAATCCATGAATTCGACGGAGTCGGGACGAATCAGGAGCTGGCACACCGCTTCCGTTTCCACCGCTTCATCTTCCGAAATGGCGGGCAGAGACGTGTACTGTCGCCAGGCAGCGCAGGCCTCCGGGTCTTGGCCGAGCCAACCCCGCAGGATGGCGATATTACGGACGACGCCCTGTTGATACGGAACTTTCTGGTCGAGCGATTCCAAACTCTCGCAGGCAGCCAACCAGGCTCCGCGTCGAGCCGATTTCATCGCGGCTTCGAACTCCCCATGCCAGGGCGCATCGGGGAGACATTCGCCATATTGGAAGTCTTGCTTAAGCATTGTCGGCAGCCGATCGATCCGGTTGAGCTCCAACAGCGATTCGACGGCTTCTCGATCTTCGCCTCCGGTCAGACCGGCCCGCATGAGGAGGTGTCCACGCGCTGCCAGGACTTTTCCGGCCTGTAGCAGCGCCTGCGCGACGATGCTCATCGCGCTAGCGGTCACACCACTCATCGAATGTTCTACATTTTCAATGGAGTGCTGCAGGTGCTTGACGGCGTCGTCGACTTTGCCATTTACCACCGAGGAAATCGCGAGAATTGCCAGTCCCACGCTGCTGTGCGGCATGATCTCCAACAGCTTGTGCGCCGTTTGTTCGGCCTCAGGAAGCTGCTGGAGCGCAATCTGCGTTTCCGCCTGAATCGCCAGCAAAGCCGCGCGCGGCCCACGTTCGGAAATCAGCTTGGCGGTTTGATCCAACGCCGAAATGTATTGTTCGCCGGAAAGCGCCCGCAGAATCTTGTCGAGTTCGTGCAAGAGATCTTTCGAGCAGCAGAATTTAATCTTCTTTCCGCTGCCGCATGGACAAGTCGTATACGAGTCGAGTTGCATCGGTCGTTCCTTCCCAGAAATTCCTGCCAAAGATAAGGGAGCATCGTATCAAAGGCTCCGCAAATTGACGACCGCCCGGCTCAGATGCCGCGAACACGTTGTCGCGACGGTTATGCGGCAGCAAGCATCCGACGCTTTTGCGCGATCAAACCGAGCAACGCCTTCTGCGGATCGGCGAATTTCCGTAAGCCTTCGTCCATGAGGACGGTTTCGAGCTTTGCGACATCCACGAGCCGATCGATTTCCTCGAGCACCGCTTGGGGCGGTAAGAGATTGACTTGCGATTGGAACTCGACTCCGCTGGCGGCGACGGCGTCGTTCGTGGCAGGTGGATTGGTTTGGATATCGCTCCCAGCGAACGCGGCGACGTACTTCCACGGCGCTTCGCCCGCCTTCTTCACGCCGGTACTGGCGAAGATCATTTCCTGTTGGCACGGTGTCGGGTGCGCTCGCCAGAAATCGCGGTTCTCGCTCCAGATGCGCTTGGCGTTCACGATGCCCACCTGCCCTTGTGCCGCCGCCGATAAGTTCGGGACGTGCTGCTCGGTGTAAACGTCGACTCGTGAAACGAAAATGCTGTACACGCTCTTGAAGCCCTCCAGGGACTTCCGCCGTTGCGCTCCGCGCCAAATCGCCTCACGCGCGAGGCGATATTGACGTTGCGTGAAGATCAGAGTCACGTTTAACGTAACTCCGGCGGCCGCCAGTTCCTCCAACGCTGCCAATCCGGCCGGCGTGGCTGGGACCTTGATCATTCGATTCGAATGTCCCGTGGCCCAGCGCCGCCCCAATTCGATGTAACGGGCGACCCGCTCCTCGAATGAAGGTCCAAGCACCGAATCCTCCAGTAACGGGTCGAGTTCGAAACTGACGTAACCGTCATTGCCATGCGTTTCTCGCCAGACTGGCAAGAAAACATCCTGGGCTTGCCGCACCAGCCGGTCAGTCATCTCCCAAGCGATTCCGTGGTCATCCAGCCCTTGCTTCACGAGTTGCTCCAATTCGTGATCGAACCGGCCGCTCTTCAGCAAGTCCGTCACAATGATCGGATTGCTTGTGGCGCCCGTCGCACCCATTGCACGATTGGACCGAACGAGCTCTGGATCAATGGAATCGAGCCATAACTTTGTGCCGGATTGGATCAACGATTTCAGCGAATTGGACACGGGGGTATCTCCTGAAGGGGTGTGCGTCTTGTTTGTATTGATGTTCGTTGTCGCTTCTCGCAACTGCCCCCAATGCTCTTCCGCGGAATGGGGCGTGGCGATCAACCTGCCGCCAACATTGTGGAGCGATTTGGCCCAACTTGGCCAGATCAGAATCTACCACGGCTGGAAGACGAATGTGACGCCGATGATGATGAACACAAACCCGACTACGAAGTTCCATTCGATCGGATCACCGAGAAAGGCTACCGAGAAAACACAAAACACGGCCAGCGTGATGATCTCCTGACAGCGCTTCTGGCGTTCGGACCGTGGTAACGGTCGTACTGATTGTTTTGACAGGTCCGCTCCCGACCCTTTTATGACGTAGGTTTGTACTGGGTGATCATCGCATCGCCCAACTCGATCCGCCCACCTCGTCTCGTTCGCGGATTCTCATCAAGACTCGTTATTTCGGAGCCATTCCATGCAGAAGACATTGCTCTTCGCCGCTTGCCTCGGCGCCTTTGCGTTCGTTCTACAAGCATTTGCCGCTCAGGATACCGATGCATCGCCTCCGAAGACCAAGGAGCATCCTCTCCAGTCGCAAGGCCAACTCAGTGCGGAACAAGTGAGCAAGTTTCTGCGGCAATTCGACGGTAATAGAGATGGCCAGTTGGATGCTCAAGAACGACAGGCAATCTACAGCGCGTTTGAGAAATCCCAGAAGAACCCGGAGCAGGCTCAGCAACTGCTCGACAAAGCCGGCCTCAACGCAGACGGCAATGCGGATAGCGGCAAACGTAAAATGTCCGACAAACTGTCCGACAAAGTGCTGAAACACTTCGACCAAGACGGCGACGGAAAACTGGGACCGGAGGAACGCGCGGCGGCGAAACTGGCCAAAGAACGCCTCGACCGCAATAACGATGGCCAAGTCGACAAACACGAGTTGGAAATGGGACAAAAGCCCTTCGATCGTGCGGACCGCAACAACGACGGCCAGGTAGACAAACGCGAGTTGGAAACCGGCAAGAAAGCCTTCGACCGTGCGGACCGCAACG
>CAZFLF010000332.1:0-7180 GCA_964519825.1 uncultured Pirellulaceae bacterium
ACATATCGGGGTCTCCCCTCAAGTCGATCGTCCCACGGACCGTCGACCCGAAGCACCGTTAATGCCGTGGGAAGAACTGATCGGCAGGGGATCCGGTGGCCCGCCGCCACCGCCCGTCCAGATCGAGACATTCGTTGGCGATTGGCTCCAAGCCGGTAGCATCGTCGGACGTGGCCGTCGCGGTCTCGATGTGCTAGTGATCCGAACGCCCGGGGAGCAGCTCGAGCACCTGGGTCTGATCCATCACAAGGCGAGAAAGAGGATTGCGGCCGCGACCGATCGGACCTCCTCTGCGGGTTACGGCGTGCGGCTCCTCCCGGACAAGGAGGATGAGAGCTTGCGCAAGGACGCGCGCAGGACACAGAGCATCCTTGGCAAATTGACGCTGAACCTCCCGTGCTTTGGGCTATGGATGCCGAGCGCCTACTGGGACCTCTTTCAACAGGCGGTGTCCGAGGTGCAAGCTGTCGGGATATCGACCGACGCCATCCGCGCGGCCGCCGAGCGGCGACGTGGTGAACTCGACGACACCGGAATCGAGTGCCAGATCGACGCGATCATCGCCGACCTAAAGCACAGCAATCTTACCAAACCGGGGCGCGAGGACGATCTCCGCGCGGAGCTGCTCATTCATTTCCGCGCCCAGCTTGCTCACCGGACCCCAGAGCTTGTAGCCCGTGCGGTGGGGTTCCGCACTCAACGGCAGGCACTGGCATCGGACGTCGACCTTTGCACCTTAGCGCGCTCGTTCTTCGTCGATCTGGTGCAATCGACGTTCGCCGCGACGTACCGCACGGGCGTCTGGCCGCGACGTTTCCGTTCCTTCGTGGGGCGCGAGCTCGCTGTACGGATCGCCAAACGCTGCCTGGCGGAGGGTGAGGAACCGAGCGATGACCTCGCCCTCCGCCTCCTCGACGGCACCGCTCGGTGGGAAGACGAGCGCGTCGGCTTCGAGAAGGTGACGGCCGAAGTTAACGAACTCCTCGGCGAGCCGGATGACTTCACTATCGTGACGGTGGAAGAGTTGCTCCACTTAGACCAAGAGGAAGGCGACGATACCGATGACAATTGAATGGAACGAAGCGGCAGTTTGCCTGAAACGCGACGTGCGCGAGCACGGCGGCTTCCTCACGATGCAGAGGGATACCCTCCGTGAGCGGTTCGGCATCGGACGACTGGCGGAGAGGAACACGCAGGATCTGCTCGACACGCTCAACGAGCATGGGATGATCATCCTGCCGCACCCCTACGACATGGATGGGGCGTCGCTCCGCATCTACGATGTCAAAAGCGAGATTGGGAAGATCGCGCTGGCCGTCGGCAACCCGCAGGACGCGCCAGAGAGGGCGCTCGTCGACGTGGTAAAACTCTATGCGCGCGCGAATGCCGGGAAGGATCGGCGATCCGACGATGTGCCGTGGCTGTTGGCGTTTGACGTGTTTCTGCAACTCGTCATTGGGAGACCGCCCGAGGGCTGGGAGGAACTCGATGACGATCGCGAGCCTTACAAGCTCGTCGAGGCCCTCGCCGCGAGCCTCGAGTTGCCGGCTGATATCGGCCATGCGACGGAGACCATCCGTATGGCCCGTGCCGTATGGGCGTGTCGCCCGCGCGTGCCGCGGTGGGAGGGCGCGCCACCGGCGCTCGCCGCCATCCTTGCGGAGGCAACGCGGAAGCAGAAATACATTTTCGACGGGATGCTCCGAGATGTGGCCAAGCACCTACTCGGAGGAGCCGAGATCCCGTTGCGCGACGTGGAAATCGGTCGCCTCGGACTCCGCTATCGCCGCGAGGCACAAGGAGACGTCGGATGGCAGTGTTGACGAGAGGTGATCGAGTCGAGCACGTGAGCGATGCGTCACTCGGGGTCGGCGTCGTCCAGTTCGTCGAGGAGGTTGCGAATGTCCCAAGGGCGCATGTCGCGTGGGGCGCGGCGACCGGCCTCGAGGGGTGGTACACCGAGACGCAGCTTCGGGTCGTCGAGGACCTGGCCGGCCAACTCGCGAGCACAGGCCCAGGCGCCACGGTGCCGTTCCAGCTACGGGTCCTCGGGCGATGGTTTCAGGCTCGCCACGAGCAGACCGGCGAGATCACGAACCAGCCGTTTGACATGTTGCCGCACCAGGTCATCGTCACGAACCGTGTGCTCACGAGCGCGCCCGCCGCCGACGGCGGCCGCCATTGGCTCATCGCCGATGATGTGGGCCTCGGCAAGACCATTGAGGCCGGTATGATCCTCGAGGTTATGCGCCACCGCGCCGGCGGCGCGCTCCGCTGCTTGGTCGTCGCTCCAGCGGGGCTCGTGTACCAGTGGCAGGTGGAGCTCGCCGAGCGCTTCGGGCGCCTCTTCGAACGGTTCGAGAGCGACAACGTCAACAAGCTGGAGACGTTCGACCAAGTGGTCGCGTCCATTCAGACTCTCAAACTGGTGCTGAAGAAGAGCAAAGCGGCGCTCGACGTGCATCCGTGGGACCTCGTTATTTTTGACGAAGCACACCATCTTACGAAGCCGAGCGTTCTGATGTATGAGCTCGCGAAGCACCTGCGCGAGACAATGAAGTCCAAGAACACGATCTTCCTGACCGCGACGCCGCATTCAGGCAACCACGACCATTTCTGCAACATGCTCCACCTCTTGCGGCCGGATCTCGTCGACAAGCCGACCAGGCGATTGAAGAGCCTTCCGGACTTGCCACTCGCGAAGATGATCATCCGCAACCGGAAGCACCTCGTGACGGACGCGAAGGGTAACAAGATTTTTTACGGCATCGCGAGGGCGATGATTCTCGTGTTCCAGCCCACGCCGGCCGAGGTCGCGTTTGCAGGCGAAGTGAAAGCCTACCTGAAGCACGGCTACGACGAGTCCGGCAAGCTCGACATCCAAGAGCGGTCGGCGGTGGGTTTCTTGATGGCCACCTTCGGTAAGCTCGCCTCGTCGTCACGCGAGGCCCTGAAGTCGGCGCTCCAGCGCCGGGTTGACGTGTTGCGGGGAACGCACAGTGAACTCGAAGGCGAGGTGTCGGATGAGGACGCAGCCGCCGCCGTCGGGGGCGCGACCACGAAGGGGAGGAGGGGGAAGCAGAGCCTGATCAGCGGCGAGGCGAAGCTCGTCGACGGGCTTTTAGCTCGCCTCGAGGCGTTGCCTGGGCCCGATTCGAAACTCGACGGGTTCGCGCGCGGACTCTGGAAGCTCGTCGAGAGCACGCCCGACATAAAGGTGCTCATTTTCACCGAATACCGCGCAACGCAGGAAGTGTTGGCAAATACCCTCGCCGGCCGGTTTGGCAAGGAAAGCGTGGACACGATCCACGGCTCGAAGAAGCTCGACGAGCGGAAAGATGTCGTGCGGAGGTTCAACGAGGAGGACGAGCCGCGCTTCATCGTCTCCACGGCGGCGGGCGGCGAGGGGCTCAACTTGCAGCGGCGTTGCCACACGATCGTGAACTACGATCTCCCGTGGAATCCGAACGTGCTCCAGCAGCGGATCGGCCGTGTCTACCGCTACGGACAGACCAAGCCCGTCGTCGTGTACAACCTGAGAGTCGATACCGACAGCGACGCGTACGCCGACAACAAGGTCTACGAATACCTCGAGAAGAAACTTGGCGACGTCGCGGACGCGCTCGCTAAGGCCACGGGCGAGGGCAAGGAAGATCTCCTCGACGATGTGCTGGGCCAGGCCGCGCAGCAAGGGCTCTCGCTGGAAGAGCTGCACGAGATGGCCATCAAAGAGGGCGAGAAGAAAGTCGAGGAGACCATCAACGAGAAAGCGAAGCACCTCAAGGAGATCATGGGGAACCCCGAAATGATCGGGATGTTCAAGGGTCTCTCCCGTTTCAACCTCGAGGACTACAAGAAGGTCCAATCCCGGGTCACGAGCGAGCACCTCGAGTTCTTCGTCAAGCAATACTGCGAGAATGCGCAGCTCGGCTACCGCGACGAGGGGGGCAAGCGTTTCTCGTTCAAGCCTTCGCCGAAGCTCGCCGAGCTGGCTGTCGAGCGGCAGAAGCGGGATCCATATGCCGTTGCAGAGAGGGTGTCGACCGAGAAGGTGGGGAATGCGACGGTCGACAAGGAGGTCGCGCAGACGGGCGCGCGCCTGCTTCGGTTTGGAGACCCTGTGTTCGAGGCGATGGTGCAACACGTGCAATACCGCGATTTTTCGGCCGTCGCGTCGCTCGATGTACCGGCGAAGCACCTTGGATGGGCCGGCCGGGGGCAAGGAACGTGGCTGCTCTTCGAGCTTCAGGTAGCGCGCACCGAGGGCAAGCAGTCGCTCGTTCTCCGACGTGAGCTCGCGTCGTTCGTCGTCCCCGTCGGCGGCGATGTGGCCGAGTCGAAGCCGGAGCTTGTCGAGCACGTGAGTGAGGCCACGCAGGGGCCGCCGCGGGTCGACGTCGCGGAAGCGCGGCGGGCGTTCGAGATCGGTCGCCAGGCGGCAAACGCGCGGCTCGTCGTGCTAAAGGACGAGGTACGCGCGGAGTATCCCGGCGACGAGGCAATCGCGCCCGTTCCGGTCTCGGAGCTAGCGCTCGCTTGGGTACGCGCAGTGTGAGCGCGAGTTCTGCCTTGGCGGCAGTCCTCGTTCACGGCACCGAATGCCAGACAGTCTGTTTTCAGCGGGTCAATGTGGACGCATGGGGTCAGATTTGGTTTTTTTGTTTTTCGGCGGGTGTGGCACCCCGATCTCTGCCGAAGTTACCGCAAAGAAACAAAAAACCAAGTCTGCCCCGTCCTTTGAATCAACCAAGAAAGGACGGTGCCTCTTGTCAGTGATAACAGCAATACAGCTTGTTGACGACATGCACGTAGTTTGTGCAGTCAACGACATATGGGGAGCCAAGCTACGCGCCGCCGTGTCGGAGAGCATCAAGGGCGTTGACAAGCATGAAGACACAGCACTGTTTCAGGTAAATCTTGTCTTTTTGTGGGATCCCATGGGTGGTGAAGAGGGCTTGTTGGCACCTATTGCTAACGGACATCTTGCGCCGCTGGCGGACGAGCTGTTGTCTAATCTGTGTGGTGTTGTATGGAAAACCAATGCCCAGGTCGTCGATTTGACCGTTCAATCGTGGACGGCGGCGCCCGGATCCGGTGTTAAGCCAGGAATACGTATCGCCATTGGACAAATTGCAGAATCGAGACTGTAGCGTGGATATGAATTACGATCCCAATCGCCTGTTGCCAATAGGTCGACTGACGGGGCGATCCATCTACTCATCACCGTCTCTTCGAGTGGATGCTTTCAATCGCTGCAATGCGTCAGGCAATGAGTCGACGATCATGTATCGGCAATCCTTTTTTTCTGTTTTGTTCGTCTGCTCAAAGAGAATTCCCCACCTAGCGACGTGCGGCGGGGTGGCACTGGCGAACAGCCCTCCGAATGGGTGGCACTGGCAAGAGTTCGACGACGACGATTGTGCGGTGCAGAGAGACTAGTTCGTCGAACTTGCAGCCAGTGCGAACGGCAAGAAGTTTTTCCAATTGCCTGTGGACAACGGGCGATCGGCGGGGCAGTTGGAGGCGATGGAAATTCGCGGCTGTTGTGTGCGACATTACGTTGCCCAGTCTTCAACCCTCAATCCTGGCACTTTGCCATAGTCCACCAGGTTTCTAGACAGCAGGGTAACGTCGCGCGACAGCACGATGGCAGCGATCTTTAGATCCATGGTTCCGATGCGGCGGGTGGCACGGGCGACCCGCTCCCAATGTGTGGCACTGGCGAAAGTTCGACACTGACGAGTGTGAAGCAATTGCGATTGGTCGTCGAGCTTTCAGCCAGTGCGGAACTGCGAGGCGATTGCCAATTTGAAGACGGCCGAATGCAACCTGAAGGGCTGGTGGGGATGACGTCGAGACAGAAAAGGTTCCAGGAACCGTTGAATTCTTTTCGTCTCTTTCGCGGCGAATTAAATCTTCAGTTCAATCACCTTCAAGTCGGGAACTCGTTTGAAGTCCGTAACGTTTGTTGTGAGGACGGCGCTTGCATGATGTTTGGCCGTTGCCGCAATGATCAAGTCATGGGCACCGATCATCTCGCCGCGACTCGCTAAATCTGCAAATAACTCCGCATGGACACGCGCAATTTCCCGGGTAAAGTCCAGAATAGGAATTTGTGCTAGGATCGATTCGACGAATGCGGAACGTTTTTGCCGTCTTGCTTCGGAATCCGCGCGATGGACGCCCACCAAAAGTTCCGAAGCCGTCATGACGCTCATCGCCGCATCGCCATGATCGTTCCACGGAGAAAAATCGATCTTGTGCCCGCCTCGTTCCCAATGAACGAAAACATTGGTGTCGATAATCAGGCCCATGGGTCAGATTCCGGCGGTAGTTCACTTCGAATCCGCTCGACATCCGCGGCGAATGATTCGGCATCATCGTCCAGCGCAGGAAAACCGGCAAACACTCGATTGAGGTCGGCGACCCGGACCCGGTGACCCGCAGGCGAAATCCGCGCTACCACCTGACTGTTGCGCTCCAACTCGATCGTAACTCCTTGGCTCGAGACCCGCTCAATCAATTCATCAAGACGACGCCCAGCGTCAGCTACAGTAAGACGTTCCATAACGGATTCTCCTTCCCTCATGCACGAAAAAGCTGACATTGAAAACAGATCAAGTCATGATGCGGTCGACCGGAGAATCATGCTGTCCGGATGAAATCGTTCGCCGAGTTGCCGGGCGAAGTGGCGGATGGCGACTAACGGAATGTCCGGCGAGTGGTAGCGGTAGCCGAGAATGGCGACAGGCTTTTCAGAAACGTCGTTTGGCATGGTGGCATTTTAGCCGGAAGGTTCCTTCAAAAGAACCGAAATGTGCTGAAAGCGTGCCGCTGGGGGCCATGCTCTCGCGGGTTCAGCAGTTCCGTGCCTCTCTAGTCACAGAATGTTGGTTGTTCCGTTTCCGCTCCTGGCCCGCGCCCCACTGTTTCGGCGGGTGGCACGGGTGGCAAGGGCGACCTGCACCCAATGTGTGGCACTGGCGAAAGTTCGACACTGACGAGCGTAAAGCAACAGCGATTTGTCGTCGAACTTTCAGCCAGTGCAGAACTGCTAGGCGATTGCCAATTTGAAGACGGCCGAACGCAACCTGAAGGGCTGGTGAGGATGACGTCTGTGTTGGTCCCGCACCGTGACGGTTGCAATTCCGCAACGCGATTTGGCGATACCAGGTTTGAA
>CAZFLF010000333.1:0-7125 GCA_964519825.1 uncultured Pirellulaceae bacterium
ATTTTCGTCCTGCTTCGACGAGGTCTGGTGACGCGAGGCGATCGAACGACGGATTCCCAGTCAGCACCAAGTTACTACGGGTGCGCCCGCGACGAAGATAGTCGTCGAAAACGATGGGGGCAAAAACAAGCGTCGTATCTCCATAATCGGGATCATATAAGTAATCCCATTCCTTGCCGAACAAATCGATCATGACTACCGACGGAATCCCAAGTTCCTTGGCGGCAATGACGGCGGCCCGTTCGGCTTTCGGTGAACTAGTCACCACAACTACGTCCGGCGACTCAGAACGAAGCAGGCGTCGCAGTGGACCGATCGGCAGGAACGCATGCCTCTTCTTCGCAGCGTACTGCCGACGAGCCTCGTCGACGCCGACCCGATCCTCCAAATCCGCGTAGCTGAGTCCTAGATAAGCTACCGACTCGTTCAATGGTACGCCGGTAGTCGAAGTGTGATTGTCGCCAATCAACCGCTGACCGTGGGCAATAGCTCGTTGATCGTCAGGTTGCATCAGATCACGAAAGCCCAAGTACGGAACGCGCCCCTCACGCAGTCTCGGGCCGGCCGTGGTCAATCCAAGAACTACGGTTTCCCAGCCGCCACGTCGCCGCATTTCTTGGATGGTGGGAATGACCATTGCAACATGCCCACCGCCATACGTGACGAAAACTGCTTTAGGCATCGAGTGAAATCTCCCTGTCAATGGTCCGGTCATCAGGCGGCTTTTTCCCTGCAGCGGTCTTGTCTGGTTGGTCCGCCTTCGCGTTGCTGCGCCTGCGACAGTGTTGTTTCAACCGCACTGGTCTCGTTGATGGCGGCTCGCGGTAGAGCTTGTCCGGACGCGTCGTCCCAGACCGGATATCGCAGCTTCCATTCGTCACTCTCTCGCGTCCAGAGGTGCGGGGAGCGGAATTTGTCACACAACTCGACGAACCGTTCGGGCTTCAGCTCGATATAGTTCATGATTTCGTGGAAGTACTTCTCGGGGAATTCGCCATCGAAGCGATGTACCAGAGTGATGCCCTCCTCGCGAGTCAGGTGCCGGTTGCGGATTTCCTGGGAGGCATCATAGGTGGCTCGGCCGATCCCGAACTTGATCCACGTCGTGTAATAGTGAAAGCCGTCGATCTTATCGTCGAGGCTGTTGTATTTGCTGTACGTCCCCTCGGTACGAAATGGGTTTGCTTCGAAACCAGTATGTTCGACGGCATAGTAGTACGCTTCCTGGGGCGTCCACTTCAAGTAGTAGCCCAGATAATGCACTTGCACCGGGGTGCGATCGAAGTCGCTGGGATCCGCCGGCAGGTAGGCACGAACGTCGCATTCGCGAAGACCGTGGTCACTGAACAACGTCTTCAACGGCAGTCCGGCCAGCCGTATGGAGTCGAGATTGTTCATCGTGTGATAGGACTTGTCACGCAACGACGTATTCGTATCGGCGATGGGGTTGCCGTACTCGGCTTCATTCTCACCGTAGAATACCAGTGGAATTCCCATCTTCGCCGCGATCTTAGGCCCGTAGTTTTTCTGGCCTAAGATGAACGTTTGGAAAGGGTGCAGCAGGTTTTCGATGGACAGCCGTGTCAAAACCTTCATGGCGTGCGGATTCTGATTCCAACTGATATTGTCGAAGCCACCGACAGCCAACCAATTCTTGAAATTCCTCCAGCCAATATCCGTGTACAGGATTGGTGGCCAGGTCACCGTCAAAGGATGCATTCCAAACTTGCTTTTCAAGATATGGGCTTGGTAACAACTATCCTTGCCGCCGCTGCCTGGCACAATGCAGTCGTAGGAACCGTCGTGACTGCGGTGTTTGTCGCACAGCTCCGCGAGTTCCTGTTCACGTGACTCCCAATGAATCTGTTCCTTCACCTCGGCAAAACGACACGCGTCACAGATGCCGTCTCCGTCAAACGCGATGGTGGCTATTTTGCGATTCGGGGTGTTTTTGTGTTCTGGAGTCGATGACGGTCGTTGATTTGAGATCACGCACCGTCGGCAGTATTTCACATCACGCGGCAAACCATAATAGGCTTCCAGTTCTTCATGCGGCATTCTGATGCTCCTTGGCGAATTGTCGCGAGCACAGATCCCTCGCGAAGTTTTGGTAAATGCTCATTCCATCCGTTCCGCTCCGTTCCGGATGGTATTGAAACGCGACAACGTTGCGCCAGCGAATTGCCGAACAGAATTCAATATCGCCATAGCGGCTGATCGATAGTGTCAAGCTTGTGTCATCCGGGCAAACGTAGAAGGAATGGACAAAGTACATGTACGTTCCGTCAGCTAACCCCGACAACGGCGTGCCTTGCCATGGATCGTCGTCGGCTCCCGGCGGACGATGGACGCGGTTCCAGCCGACTTGTGGCACTTTCAGAACGCCACGCGGGCCGCGCGGCCGTCCAAAATGGACGACACGGCCCGGCACGATATTAAGTCCTTGATGGACACCAAACTCCTCACTCTCCGTCATGAGAAGCTGCTGGCCCAAGCAGACGCCTAGCAAAGGCGTATCGGAATGCGCGATTTGTCGCAATGGGCTGATCAGGTCAAGTTGGCGGAGATTCTGCATGGCATCTCCAAATGCCCCGACACCCGGCAGGATGACGCCGTCTGCCGACAAGACTTCGCGTTTGTCTGAGGTCACGCGCGCTACGAGACCGGCGCGCTCGCAGGCTCGTGCGACGCTGAAAAGATTTCCGAGTCCGTAGTCGACAATCGCCACCACGGGAGGGTTGTGGTCACTCATTTCAGTTCCACCGGCAGTCAATGTTCTGGCCTCGTAGGTATTGCTTGATGCGCGGAAGCGACGCGGCTTCCACTTTGGAAAACGACTTTTGCCGGCGCAAGAATTCGATGTTTCCTTCCGTTTCAAATCGATCCGTTCCGACCCAAACGTTTTGGATGAATTCATAGTGCAGGCAAGACGCCAGGCAGACCGCATCAGCTCGTCCGTCGACAATAACACTCCGGATGTGATCGACCTTGCCCGCACCGCCATGCGCAATAACCGGAATCGGTACCGACTCGGCGATGCGGCGGGTTAAGTCGATATCAAAGCCCTTGCCAGTTCCCTCGCGGTCAACCGAGGTGATCGCGATTTCACCCGCGCCTAACTCGGCAGCCCGAATCGCCCACGAAAAGACCTCGACTCCTGTCTTGTCGCGGCCGCAGTTCGTATACGCTTCATAACTGCCATCTGGCTGTTTGATTGCTTCGATCGAAATGACGATGGTTGACGAGCCAAATTGCCGCGACGCTTCGCGGATTAAGTCTGGACGAGAAATGGCCGCGGTGTTGATGGCTACTTTGTCCGCACCGGCCCGCAAAACCTCGCGGATATCAGCGACACTGCGCAATCCGCCACCCACGGTCAGCGGAATGGCGATGTCTTGTGCGGTACGGCGCACGATGTCCAATAGGCTGTTGCGGTTGTAAAGGCTGGCCACAGCGTCCATGTAGAACAACTCGTCGGCGCCAAGCTCATAATAATGCCGTGCAAAGGACTCGGGCTTTCCCAGTACGCGCAACCCTTCCAGATGAATCCCTTTGACGAGATTCGGACCTTTGATGTCAAGTCTGGGGATAATGCGTAAAGACATGATGCCCCCTCCCTGGGACGTCCGGCATTAGGAAAGACAAAGCTCGCGTCGGGCAAATTGGAGTCATCCTGACCTCGACCCGTTCGCATTCCAGCAATCCCGTAATCGCTTTAGGCGGCGACGGGCGCCGGACTTTCCCGCTTGTAGGAAAAGCTACTCTGCGTTTGTGCTTGCTGTTTTAGTTCCTGTGCATTTAGAAACCGAGGAATACCTTTTTGGATTGGGAAAGACTTGCCATCATCGTCCGTGGATCCAGTGACTACATTAGCGATCAGATTGCCAGCGAATTGCAGCAACTCTGCTCGGCCAGGGTCAGGTTGGGCGGACGGATACTAGTCAAACACTCCTAACCTGACAATTGCAATTCAATTGCATTCTTTAGTGGGTAACTGTCAATCGCATTTTCCGTTTGTCGTCGTCCACTCTGGGACATTCGACGACGAAGAGGAAGACGACAAGGGGTAGCCATTCACGGGGTGGTTGGGACCGAAGAGCCAGGTGCCGGGAAAAAATCGATCTGGACTTGAAGTGCGGTTTTGCGGCATAACATGGGCATGACGTCCATGATCACAAAAGAATGGCTTGCCGCGCAGACCCCTGACGTTCAGGCGGTGATTCGTCATGGTACAGAGTGTCGACCAACTCTCTCAGGATTCCATTCAATATGACCAGCGCAATGACCAGCCCAATGACAAGCGCAATGACCAGCCCAGAAGACCTAAGCCACCTCACGATGCCGGTTAGCATCGCCGCTCGGTGTAACTATCAACTCCGGCAGGTTATCGCTCATACGTCAAATACGGTTCCAGGTGCCCGCACGGTTCTTCGCCTAGCGCAGAAAGTGTTGACGCATCTGAATAACATCGACAATGCCTTCCAGCAGACTCGGTTGTTCAGCGGGAGAATCTCCGTGGGTTCGGAGCCTTCTCGATCAGCCCTCTCGTTCGAGTCGGGATTCGGCTATACGTCAGAATTTCGGGAACTGGAGGTCGCAGAGTATTATCGACAGCAATTGATCCAAGGAGATTGGGACAAACAGAAGACCGAGTCGGGCGACCTGTATGCCGCCATTCTCCCGCTCCTGAGCAAGCTCCTTAGTGAGGGTATGGCTCGCGACGTTCTCGATTTCGGTGTGTCCTACGGCCATGTAGACAGCCAAATAGCCGAATGGTTCCCAAACGTACGCTTTACGGGAATCGACCGTTCAATAATGACAAAGGTGTTTAACGAGCAGTATTTTCAGCTACCAAATCTGGCCTTTGTTGCCGGAGATGTCTTCGAGCATATCGACTCTCACCCTTGGGTAGATGCGGTTCTTTTTCACATGAGGACACTCGTTTGCCTGCCTCAGTCCTTTGTGGAAGACCTCTATGCAAAATGCTCGCGGGCAGGGTTCAAGTATATCGTCGGTGCGGAGCAATGCGGTCTAAGCTGGCAGACTGGCAAGCCCTACGAATTTTCATTCGACGAACAATCGAGTGTTGTGTTCAGAAATTGCATGTTCATTCATAATTATCCTGGCATTCTGAAGCAGGCAGGATATCGGTTGAAGGAGGCTCGTCTGCTGAAGACACGTCACCCCGACCCGAACTATCGGCTCCTCCTCTTCAGCGCAGAGCGAGAGAGCTAGAATCTGAACCAGGGTGTCAAGCCAGGACTTGCTGAACTCGAAGTTCACGGTTCCGCCGTTGAAGAAGGTGGAACTGAAAATGCTGTTTTGAGCTTTGAGGAAAGTCACTTCGCCGCCAGCCGGTAAATCCACACGTCGAACAGCAGTTGTCGCACGAACCACAACAGCAATTCCCCGTTGCCGCCACGTCGGACATCTGTTCCATCCTCGCAAGTTGCTCTTCGAGCGCCGCAATCCGGCTTTCAAAACTGACACTTGCATTGGCAGCCAACGCGGGCTCATTCCGAGTAGCCGTCCTCGCTCACCGGCTCTTCCTGGCACGCCAAAAAAGTATCGTGCACGGTGTCGTCGTCGTCCTTCACCTGGTACAGGTCCAACCAACGGATCGCCGCCGGATCCTCCCGCAGACGCGCACAGAACTGATCATCTTCTTTCCGCGTGCGGGGGAGGACCGTGATAAACCGACCGCCGCGTCTGGCCAGGTGGCCAAGGTTCTCGCGGTTGGTCAGCGAGAGTCTGCTCGGAATCTATTGGCCAGGTTGGGAAAGCGGACGTGAGCGTCGCAATCTATTCGAATTGTTTGACTTAGTCCACTAACCAATCATCATGGGATTTGGTCGTCCCGGCGGGAGTAACCTGACCATGGTCCAGCTAAGGTGCGGCGCGAACGTGGACTTATGTTCAATCATCTCTTTTCACTTATTCGCCCCCGCGCTCGTCGCCCTGCGTGCTCCACTGCTCGTCGTCCACTCCAGCTCGAAATTCTCGAATCACGTGAGATGCTAGCGGACGGGCATATTGTTACAGCTCTTGCCAGCAGTTTTGCTCGCCAGAGAGTCTTTGGCGAACCAATTGGTTCTACTCAGACAAATCTCCCTACAACCGACCGATCTGCCCAGTTGCGTGAACCGATCACATTAGAGGGCGCCCTTCCTCGCCGCGTGCGAATCGTCGATCAAAGCACCTTGGAAACGGTTTTCGATCACTGGCATTATCGGGCCGAGCTGGATATCTCGTTCCTGCCTGACGGACGGTATGACCTGAATCACGCGGCCTCAGGTCAACCATGGGAGAAAGCTGAATTGGTCGCAGGCGTGGAGCTACCGTCCCGCCGATTGCTGTTTCGAAACGTTGACGAAAATACACTCGAATTCGATTGGGGCAGCCTCGGTGATTATCCGGCATTTCAGGTCAAGGTAACACAAGGACAGAATAAACTCTTCGATGCGTGGCACTATCATCCCGTGCTGCGCTGGCAAGTGCCTCAAGGTGTCGTAAATTTGCGAGTGGCAGCGCCCAGTCACAACTTTCAGACCTTTTCGTTTCGTGGCGCTGAACCGTTTGACTCCAACATCACTCTGCACGGCACACTCCCACGGCGCGTGCAGATTGTGGATGCCTTTACGTCCGAAGTCCTGTTCGATCAATGGCACTATGCGTCGACGTTCGACATCTCGCGGCTACCCAAAGGCCGCTATGACGTCTCACATGCCGCGTCGGGAGAAGACTGGGTAAATGGTCAACTTTATACCGACACCCGTCTTCCCTCAGGGCGCGTTTTTCTACAACGCGTTGGCGATGCGCTTGACATCGATTGGGGAGAGTTGGGAGACCATCCGGCTTTCTTCGTAAACGTCCAGGAGGAGGGGGCCACGATATTCAATGCCTGGCATTATCATCCAACTTTGCGTATTCCCGCTGGGCGCACCGCAACGGTGCGAATTGCTCCCCCCAGTGAAAATTTTGAGGTTCTTCATTTTGGCACCTCTCTGATTTACGACGTTCCGCCACTCCAGTTCGAAACGCGCCTCGTACTGCCAGTTGGAGTGCCCAATCGGGCTGATCTGAAAAGCCTCGGACAGTACCAGTTTGTCGCGATCGAGGACTTTA
>CAZFLF010000334.1:0-7125 GCA_964519825.1 uncultured Pirellulaceae bacterium
CGTGCGCTTTGAGCAGTGTGCCACACTAAAACGCGCACGCCTGCGGCTTGCGGTTAAACGAACAATAGGAGCTTGCCGGATGTTTGAGTTTGAATTTGGTCACCGTATTCGCCGCTGCGATGGCGTGTCGCGACGGCATGTGCTTCGCCTCGGTGCGACCGGGTTCTTCGGCGGTTTGACACTGCCGCAACTGTTGGCTTCGGAAGCCGGTACGGAATCGCGCCCGGAGCCAAAGGCGAAGTCCTGCATCTTCCTGTTTCTGGAAGGGGGCCCGCCCCATCAGGACATGTGGGATCCCAAACCGGACGCGCCTGCCGAGATTCGCGGACCGTTCGAGCCGATCGCGACGTCGGTGCCGGGGACGTTCGTGTTGGAGCACTGCCCTCTGTCGGCGAAAATCGCTCACAAGTTTGCCATCGTGAGGAGCCACACGCACAGCGACAACGGACACAGCACGGGATATCACTATTTGATGACCGGGCGGCGAGCGGCGTTTCCCGACGGTGAATATCCGATTCCGACTAATGAACTGTTCCCATCGCTTGGGTCCGTCGTGTCACGGGAGTTGGGTTTGAAGGGCTCGGTGCCTCCCTATATCAACATGCCGCACCCGATGTCGGCGGGAGGGCCGGGATTCTATGGAGCGGAACACGCCCCGTTTGTGATCGAGTCCGATCCGTCGCAGCCAGATTTTGAAGTTCGCGATCTGCGGCCGTTGGCGAATGTTTCGCCCGAACGCTTTGAACGTCGGCGGCGATTGCTTCGCGGAGCTGAAGGAGATCTCGCCGGGCAGCGCGGTGGCCGGGCAGGAGCGATGGCTACGTATTATGAAAAAGCTTACAGCCTCATCACATCGCCCGAAGCTCGTCGCGCATTCGATATTCATGCGGAGCAGGAGGCTGTCCGTGACCGTTACGGCCGGACTCAGGTCGGCCAATGTGCGTTGCTCGGGCGTCGGCTCGTCGAGGCAGGGTGCCGATTCGTTGGAATCGATGCGCCGGGCTGGGACGTGCACTTCAATTGTTTTCCGAGTCTGAAGGACGATCTCATTCCCCCAGCGGACCGGGCGTTTAGCGCTCTGGTCGAAGACTTAGATCAGCGCGGACTCCTGGAGAGCACGCTGGTCGTCATGATGGGCGAGATGGGACGCACACCACGCGTCAACTCCCAAGCTGGCCGCGATCATTGGTCCATGGCGCAAACGGCATTGTTCGCCGGCGGCGGCACGCGACCCGGCCTATTGCTCGGCGCTACTGACAGACAGGCGGCGGCGGTCGTATCTGACCCGGTCGGCGTGAACGATATCCTGCGAACGATTTGCCGACTGATGGGGATCGATGCCGACAAGGTTTACTACACGCCACTCGGACGACCTGTTCCGGTGGTCGACGGTGGACGCGTGATCAATGCGTTGCTCGCTTGAGCCAACTCGCAGGGCCAATACGCGGTACGGAGTACGGAGTACGGGGTGGCACAGTCCGGACATGGGTGGCGCCGGTGGTTCAGGACATGGGTGGCGCAGGGTGAGGATACCGAGTACAGTACGGTGGATGCCCCTTAGAACAAGTACTTAGTTCGCCGTACTGCGTACCCCGTACTTCGTACTCTCTACTCTGCAAACTGCGACTTTGGAGTCCATTTCAAATTGGGTTTTTGTGCATCGATTTCAATTCCTTTCTGCTGGCAAAGATTCGCGCGCTTCGGCTTACGTGTTGCGGAGAAACACGGCCACGTGGCCCGGTTGCTCCGCAACCGGATGGCCGAAGCAAAGCAATCCTTGCCACTGGGGTCTTGGTCTTATCGCCACAGCGACCTGGTTGTGGTTCGTCGCGCCATTGGCGGCTCAAACGCCACCCGAGATCGGATACATGTTCCCACCTGGTGGTGCGCCTGGATCAACGGTCGAGGTCCGGCTCGGCGGCTACAACTGGACCCCCGACATGCAACTTTTTGTGCACGATCCGCGGGTCAAGCTCGAGTTGAACGGGACACCCAGTGAAGTGCTCGTACCGGAGCCCCCCTATTGGTTCGGCAAGAAAGCTCGCGACAACGATTTTCCGCTGCCACGTGAGTATCCGGCCCGTCTCACTATCGCCCCGGACGCTCCGCTGGGTTTAGTTCGCTGGCAAGCGGCCAATGCGAACGGAGCAACTGCGACGGGAATCATCCTGATTTCGCGTGGAAGTGAGCAGAGGGAATCGCCGGTGAGTTTGGAGCCAACGGCGATCTCAGCGCTCCCCGCGGCAGCAATCGGCCAGATCCAAAAACTGGAAGAGGTCGATCGCTTTACCTTTACCGCACCACGAGCTGGACCCATTTCGCTCGATCTATGGACTCGGCGTTTGGGATCGCAGATGAACGCGATTGTAGAAGTTCGTGACGCCACCGGGCACCTTATCATCGACGGTGCGGATACCGCCGGACACGATTTGCAACTCACGTTCTCCGCTCGGGCGGGAGAACGGTATACGATCGGCCTGTACGACGTCGACTTTCGAGGACATCCTTCGTTCGTCTATCGACTGGTCATCCACGACGGGCCGCGAATCGTCGCGGCGTTGCCAGCGGCGGGAAAACGCGGTGAGAATCGCTCGGTGGAGTTGGTGGGTTTCGGGATCGCCACTGGAGAGCCGCGGCTCGAATCGGTAACCCGCGACGTACAGTTCCCGACCGATCCTCTCAGCGCAGCCTTCGACTATCAGCTCGATACCCCCTTCGGAATTGCTCTCCCATTTCCGTTGCAGCTGAGCGAATTGCCAGAGACGACGGACTCTTCATCACCGTCACAGGCGACTGTGCGTCTAAATGTTCCTGCGGCAGTTACCGGCACGTTGGATTTGATTCGCGGCGAGGACCGCTTTGAATTCCAGGGAAAGAAAGGAGACATTTGGCGGTTAACTTGTTGCTCGGCCAAACTCGGGATGCCCCTCGACCCGGCGTTGACCGTGTTCGACGCGGCAGGCAAGGAGTTGACTCGCGTGGACGATCTTCCCGGAGTGACCGACAGCGGTTTATTATACACGGTACCTGCTGATGGTCCCTACCAAATATCAGTTGTCGATCAGTCGGGGCAGTCGGGCAGCCGTTCCGCTGTATATCGGCTTACCGTCGAATCGCCATCACGTGATTTTACGCTGATCGTTCCTGACAAGCTGGCACTGCCGCTCGGCGGTAAGACTAATCTGGTGGTGAAAGGAACTCGGCACGGAGGACTGGTGGAGCCCATTTCGCTGGAACTTTCCGGACTGCCGCCGGGAGTGACCGCACCGTCGCCGCTCGTGATTCCCGCCGACAAAAGCGAACTCGCGGTGGAGTTGACGTGTGTTGCCGATGCCCCTGCGACCGCCGCGCTGGTTGGGGTACGAGGAACCGTAACGGTTGGCGAGAAAGGAATCTCACGGCAATCAGAACCGACGGTGCTTGCCGTCGTCATGAAACCCCGCGCCAAAATCACGCCAGAGGGGTTGGACGACGTTCGCAAATGGCCTCGCGGATCGACGTACCCGGCGCCCGTCCTGATCGAACGTTTGGAAGGTTTCACCGGCGAAGTGCTGTTGGAACAGACCGCGCATCAACAGCGTGTGCGGCAGGGAATCACTGGGCCCGACTTCGTCGTTGCTCCCGGCGCCAGCCGCGTGGAATATCCCGTCTTTCTGCCGGAATGGCTGGAAACGACGAAGACTTCACGCATCATCTTGAATGGAGTGACAAAGGTTCCCGACTCGCGCGGCAGCGTGCGCCATTTGCTCAACAAGATGGAGCTGCGCATTGGAATGCTCCCGGTGGGTGCGCTGCTCAAGATCGCGCACGACACGGACGATTTACAGGTTCAAGTCAATCAACCTTTCGAGATTCCAGTCCATCTGACTCGGTCTGCGGACCTCACGGAGCCGGCTCGTGTCGAACTGATTCTGCCGAGCGGCCTGGCAGATCGCATTTCAGCTCAGCCTGCGATCGTGCCGGCAGCGGACTTGCGAGTGACTCTGCGTGTCACTCCCATTGGCCCCGGCTTCCCAAACGGTGAGATACCACTCACCGTTCGCGCAACGGTTCTGCGCGGAGGCAAATGGCCTGTGATTTCAGAGACGACGTGTGCTGTGGAAGTCAGAGACTAGAACGAGTAGGCTTGCCCTTCGAGCACGACTGTGACCTCGTCGTCGCTGGCGGCGTACTTACCGACTTCTTTGCCGAACTTCGTGATCAGGTTGAAGTATTCGGGGCTGAAACGTTTGAGCTGTTGGACGTTCTTCTCCTGCTCGGCGGTGATTGTCGAGTCGACCCACTTCTTATTTCGAAGATAGAACGTCTTGCCGCCCAGCTGCCGCACATTGGTCACGGCGATGGCCTTGTCTTCTGCGAGCGTGCGAAGTGCGGTGCCAGGCGCGGCGTAAAAGTTGGCGGCCGGTCCTCCGACAGCACCACCCGACATACCAGCTCCGAGTCCACTCCCCCCGAATCCACCACCTCCCGACGACGGAGCCGCATTTTTGGCACGTTGGAATTGTTGCTTGATGTCCCGTTGGACGAATCCCGACACCCCTTCCGCCTCGCTCAACGAGTCCAGCGCTATACCCGCCCGCCGTGTGTTCGATGCCACGTCATGGACGTTCGCGTTCTCGTCCGCCAAGAACGATGTGTATGGAGTCAGAATGCCGTGTCGTGTGGCAAGCGCAACGAGCTCGTCAATCAGCTCCTGATTTTTCCCTTGCAAGTCGATTTGGTCGATGATCTCCCCGACGCGGCGCATCGCCCAGAGTTTCTCTGCGAATGCGAACGTCTCGTCATTCGACTTGCTGACCAGTTGTACGGGGAAGTGGAATTCGTGCTTGGTTCCATCCACGTTGCCGCGGATCGTGACCTTGGCCGCACCCCCTTTTTTGTACCGGCCGACCAGCACCAACTGGTCCCCCGCAAACAGATCATACGCATCGCGCGGATAGACACGATTTACGACGGAACCCCGCTCGACGGGAAAATCCTCCATATCGACAGAGATTGCAATGTCTTTCATCGCCGGCGCACCAATGCGGGTATAAAGCTGGCTCACGTGCGCTTCGATATCTTCGTTCGGGCGGACATACTGGCTTTGGCCAAAACAGAGCCGCGAAAGCTTGTCGAGCAGACGGCTGTTCACGTCGTAGCCGACGCCGAAACTGAAAATGCGTGCTCGAACTTTGTTTCGCTGCTTGGCATTTTCCGCGATCTTCGGTTCGTTCCGTTCCCCAGCGGTCGGCAAGCCATCCGTGAGGAAAACGATGTAGTTCGCACGACTGTCGTCTTGCAGTTGTCCAAGCGCAGCCTGCAACGCTCCATCGATGTTGGTGCTGCCCCCAGCGTAGATTCCTTCGACGAATCCCAATGCCGCCTGACGGGACTCGTCATTGAACTTCTGCAGTTCGGGCCGGAAGCTCTCGACCGCGTTGTCATACGCCACGATGTTGAAGAGGTCTCCTTCACGCAGATTGTTCAATACAAACCGTACCGCCCCTTTGGCTTGCTCAATCTTTTTGCCACTCATGCTTCCCGAGCGGTCTACTACAAAGACGACTGTCTTGGAGAGCGGCTTATCCTGGCTGCGCTTGATCTCGGGGCTGACGAGCATCACGAAGTAACCATCGTCCGATTCACTGGGTTTGTGGCTGACGACGCTCGCGCCCACGGCCTTGTCGCCGACATCGTACAGAAGGCGGAAATCGGCAGTTGGGATCTCTTTCGTCCCCGTATATTTGACAGTCGCCTGCTGATCGGTCGAGCGCTTGATTTCCACATTATGCGAGGGGCTGTAAATGTTCTTGATTTTCGCCTGGCTCTGAACGTTCACCTGGATTTTGACTTGCTCGACCGGCTCCGCCGTGTATTTGGCGGTACTGAGCGGGAAGGTCAATTCGGTCAGCCCCGCGTGCTGGCGACAGATCTGCGAGAACTTCAACGTCACTTTGCGCGTCGCGCCGGGCGGGACCGGAAAGACGCTCGTCTTGAACATCCCTGTTCCGATCCATTCCATCAGCGCCGGGTCCTGATTGCGCCGCACGTAACCTTCGTAAATGCGTCGAGCCTCGACCGCCGTCATCAGCTTCGCGTCGAATTCCTTACCATCGACCATGAAGGTCATGCGATCCACCGCGCCGTCGTACGGAAGTGGAAACACAAAACTCACTTCCATCTGGCGACTGCCGGTATTCACGAACGATTGCGAAACTTGCACCTTGGCGATCTGGTCCTGCAGCGAGACATTCACCTCGAGCTCTTTGATCCGATACGATTGTTCCGGAACAGGTCGCGGGACCGGAGGGTGGGGCCAGATCGGACGCGGCAAACGATACCGCTGCTCATCGCGGTCGTCGATTAACAACCCCTGAGCCAGTACGACCGCAGGCGCGAAACAGACCCAAGCCAAAAACCACAATTTCAATGTACGCAACATGCCTCGACCCTCCCGTAGAAAAGACCGGCCTCCCGCTGCTCCCTGGCTGACAGCACACGGCCGACGACATCCATTATCCCTGTTTCACATTTCTGGCCAATCTGAGGTGCGACAAATGTTACAACGCCGTTACACGAGCGGCGTACGTCGCACCTGGTAAAGACGAAGACGGCCCGAAACAGGTTTCGTCAAAGTGAGGAAAGCCGCAAAAACGACAGGAAGATGAATGGCAGGAATATCGGAGAGAACGAACAGGCTTTGTTCCTCTGCTCTTGGATCTTCCTGTCCGATATTTTCCTGCCTTTTGATCTGGCTGCTATCGAGGCTGAATGATGATGACAGTCTGCACGGTCTTTTGATCCAGCGACAGCCTCAACATGGCAAAAGGTCCATTGTCGGCGACCTTGATGTCCGCCAGTTTTCCTTCGCCACCGTCAACCGTGATGCGCGCATCCTTGGCTACCGGAAGGGTTTTCTCATCCGGGTTATCGCCACGTCCGGTTCGTCGAACAAATGTAACGGTGCCAGCATTGGCATCGACAGATCGGATGAGACCTTGCAGAGTGGGTCCGTCGGCGCGAACGACGGTGCCGAGTTTCTGGTCGGACGACAGCCGCACGGTAGCCGCCGACCCGGCTGGGATATCCGCTAGCTTTCCTTCTTTCACCGACAGTCGCCGTCCTTTGCCGTCGTCGAGCAGC
>CAZFLF010000335.1:0-7123 GCA_964519825.1 uncultured Pirellulaceae bacterium
TTTGATCAGCACGTTTGGGGGAGCTCGTTTGGGTTGGCTCGCCGGCACAGGGGCGTCTTGGGTCGGCATGAGTCTCGGCGCTTCACTGGGATTTGCAATCTCACGGTGCTGGGGACGGTCCGTCGTGCTCTGGCTGACGCGCGAGTCTGACCTGGATCGCATGTACCGCGCGGTCGAAAGATGGGGAATCTTGGTCCTTGTCCTAACTCGCGCACTCCCTGTCGTGGCCGAGGCGAGTGTCTTGTTTTTTGGCTTGCATCGCTTGCCCTGGCGGAAATTCCTGCCGCCAGTATTGCTCAGCAATCTCGGCATCGCGCTGGCATACTCCGCATTCGGCGATTGGGCACAACAGCGGGCCTGGTTGCCAATGGCGCTGGGCGTTTCCGTTGCACTGCCGTTGTTCGTCGCGGCACTGGTGCAACGTTACTTTGCCCAGCGCCGTAACGCTCCGCCGTGATAGGTCCTATACGACTGATAGGTCCTATACGTCCATCGAGTGCGCGAGCTTCGTCACCGTTGCAGGGCTTCGACATACACGGTCACGTCAGGCAACTCTGGCATTATTTTCCTGTCAGTTATCTTCCTGTCACTTCGCGGTCAAGCCGAGATGCTGCTGCAAAAAGACTACCTGAGCAGCGCGAACGTAGTCGTCGTTGTCTTTCTTGCTGAAGCCGTGCCCTTCATTGTCGGCGAACACGGTCCAGACGGGACGCCCGTTGGCGCGAACTTTGTCCGCAATTTGCACCGCTTCGCCGAACGGGACCCGCGGATCGTTTCTGCCGTGCGCGACGAACAATGCCGATCGAATGCGATTCGCGTTATTCGCCGGGCTGATTCGTTCGAAAACCGCCCGCATTTGCGGATCGCGTTCGTCACCATATTCCGCCCGGCGCAAATCCTGACGATACGCGGACGTCTTTTCCAGGAATGTCAGGAAGTTGGCGATCCCCACAATGTCGATGCCAGCCCGGATTCGATCTCCGAAATGAACTAGCGATGCGAGGACCATATAACCTCCGTACGAGCCGCCAACGACTGCAACCCGCTTGGAGTCCAACTCCGGCTGCTTCGCAACCCAATCGAGCAGGGCACCGATATCCTTGACGCTGTCTTCCCGTTTGGCGGCATTGTCGAGTTGCAAGTACGTCTTACCGTAACCCGCTGACCCACGCACATTCGGGTGGATCACTGCCACGCCTAGTTCATTCACAAAGAACTGCGAAGAACCGGTGAAGAACGGGCGATATTGAGATTCCGGCCCGCCGTGAATACTGATCAAAACCGGCGCGGGATGGTCCGCGGTGGCGCTGAGGGGTCGGAAATAATACGCGGGAACGGTCAAACCGTCGAACGAAGAGAACTGAATCCGGTGGGGCGTGATAAACGACGCAGGATCAAGCCCGCCGACTTCGCTAAACGTCCAACGGATCAGCTCGCCGTCGCGCAGACGAATCGAATACGCATCGGCTGGCGCGTCAGGCCGGGCGAGCGTGAAACCCAACCGCTCTCCGTCGGGAGAGAACTCAAGATTGGAGAGAATGCCGAGCGGCAACGGCAGCGCGCGTCGACGATCGGTTTCCAACACGAAGAGTTTGCTTGCCCCGTCTTCATTGACCGCGATGGCAACGACACCCGTCGCAGGGTCGACCTCTAAGTCACTAACGTCCCAGCGGATGTCGTCGGTCAGCCACGCGTATTGCTTCGTTGCCCGGTCATAGCGCGCCAGTCGCAAGAATTCGCTCCCCGAATCGGTTGCCAGATAGATGGCCTTCCCGTCGGCCGAAAAAGCCATGTCGCCGATGGCTGCCTTGACGACGCTCGGTAACGACAAATCCGTGCGATTCTTGGTGGCGACGTCGAAAAGCGCGAAATACGACTCGTTGATGGAAACATACCGATGCAGCAGGAGTGTCTTACCGTCACGGGACCAATCGGGAGCGGTCCAATGCTCACCGTTCACCTGCATCATCAGTTCCAAGGAATGGGCTTGTCGTGGATCCGCGATATACAAGTCGGTGTCGCGCCCATTCCGCTGATTGCCGCCGATGATGACTTGCGAGCCATCGTGACGTACGGCGTCGAGACTGTGCCGGGACTTGCCATCGGTGAGCAAGAGAGTGCGAAACTTCGCCTGATCGAGCAACAGCACTTGGTCGTTCTCGTCGCCGCCGCGGCTCATGGTCATCAAGACCGCACCGTCCTGGACTTGGGGGATGAAGTTACCGCTGACCGGCTCGTCAAAGAACGTGATTTGTTCGCGTCGTCCGCCCGGTTCGTACACGCGATGCAGCTGCGATAAGTTGCCGAATCTCGTGGTAATCAGGATTCCTTTGCCGTCGGGCGACCAATCCTGGAACGAGGCGCTGCGCATGTTTTGATACTGCCTCAACCGTTGCCACAGCTCATCGGGAATTGGCGGAACGCCGTTGGTCTCGATCGCCGACGGCCGCCGCGGATCGGGCGCGTCGGCGGCACGCAAGACCGCGATCGGGAGCGCGAGCGAAAAACACAGGAACCAAGCCGGCCAATTTCTGCATCGCATTGCCATGACTCCGCTGAGTTTTTCCGTGGCCGCGACTTACTGAGATGCGCGGTCCCATGTGCGGCACCGAAAGTCTCGGCAAGACCCGGCCACGGTCGCGGCTTCGCCGCGTTATGAGTTGAGTTGAAGGATCGGTGGACGTGCGTGAAATCCCAGAATCGCTTCGCAGGCGGAAGCGGCGGACAACAACCGGGACTCGTTCCCCGCCGCAGCAACGAATTGAACTCCACATGGCAGCCCGTCGCTAGTCAGCCCGCACGGGATCGTAATCTCTGGCAGGCCGGTGAAACTCCACAGCGAATTGAACGCGGGATCACCGGTGCTGTCGCGATTCGGAGCGGCTGTCGTCGTGGACGGCATGATCAACACTTGTCTATTCGCGAACAGCGGTGCCAATTCCGATTGAATTCGCGCTTGATGACGTAGCGCGGCGGAGTAATCGACTGCCGCGGCACGAAGACCTTCCTCAATCAGACTGCTGATTCGCGGACCGAATTTCGCTTTTGACGTGGCAAATGCCGCGCGATGATGTTCGGCCGCGTCGACCGCGATGACGCAACGGTGACTGACCAGGATATCCTCAAAGCTGACGGGAGTGTCGCTCCGAAAGTCGATCGCCACTCCCGCCTTCTGGAGACGTTCGATCGCAACGGCAAACGCCCGCCGGATCTCTTCGTCGGCGATCTCGTCGAAGAACCCAGACAGACGTGTCAGGGACGGGGAAGTCGCCTGAGACATCGGCGGCGGTGAATGATGACTCATGATCTGGAACATAATCGCGGCGTCTTCGACACAACGAGCGATGGGACCTGCGTGATCGAGATGCCAGCTCAGTGGTTCGATACGGTCGAGACTTACCGAACCAAACGTTGGCTTGAGTCCGACAACTCCGCAATAAGACGCCGGGCGATCGATCGAGCCGCCCGTCTGAGTTCCCGTTGCGGCGAGGCACATTTCGAGCGCGACGGCGGCTGCGCTGCCGCTGCTCGAGCCACCCGGCGTGCGATCCAGATTCCACGGATTGCGAGTTAGAGGAGGATCAAAGCTGGCGAACTCCGTTGTGACCGTTTTGCCAAGAATAATCGCGCCGGCGTTGCGCAGCCGTGTGACAAGCTCCGCATCCGAATCGGCGATGCGATCTTCTCGCAATGGCGAACCACACTTTGTCGGCCAACCAGCGACATCGATGATATCCTTGATCCCGATTGGAATGCCGTGCAGCGGCCCAACAATTTCTCCGCGACGGGCTGATTCCGCCAGGCGTTTCGCTTCGCGGCGAGCACCAGACTCGTCGACCGACACCCAGGCGCGGACTTGCGGCTCGAACCTGCGAATCCGTTCGAGACAGAACTCGACCAGTTCGATTGGCGTGAGCGATCCGTGGCGGACGGCGTCGGCGGCTTTCGTGATGGATGGCAAGCTGCTTATCATGCGGCAGTAGCTTATTCGCTGGACCATACCGTTTGAAGTGTGGTGCCATCCGTGGCCGCGTCTCTCCGAGACGCGCGGCCCTTGGACTGGGAGACGCTACGCACTGCATGTCGGAGAGACGCGACCACTAAACAAATATGAAAGAAATCCTGCGCTTTCGCCCCGAACTGGTCGATCCATCGGTCTTCATTGCACCGGGAGCGATCGTGCTTGGGGACGTGACAATGGCTGCCGAGTCCAGCGTGTGGTTCAACGCGGTCGTTCGTGGCGATACAGACTCGATTCGCATTGGGAGGCAGTCGAACGTGCAGGACCTGGCGGTCATTCATTGTGACGAGGGGGTCCCGTGTACGATTGGCGACCGAGTCACACTCGGTCACGCGGCGATTGTGCATGGAGCGACTCTTGAGGATGACTGCTTAATCGGAATCCGCGCGGTAGTCATGAACGGCGCCCGCATTGGCGCTGGATCCCTGATCGCCGTCGGAGCACTGATCACCGAAGGAGTCGAGATTCCACCCGGCTCGTTGGTCATGGGGGTACCGGGGAAAGTAATCCGCCAAATCACCGAGCGCGACTTGGAACGTATCCGGCACGCGGCATCGCACTATGTTGGGGCCGCCAAAGCTTATCGCGAGGCGGGGATTCATGGATGAGACAACCGGTCGTTGAACAACACATAAGAGCGGAGCAATAAGACTCCGTCGGGTAACGCATGACACAGCACTTGCTCCTTAAGTCGTTCACTCCCGCCGGCGGCCAGGCTCACGAAGTCGGCACGATTAATGTCTTTGTCGGACCGAACAATGTGGGTAAGTCGGAATCGCTTCGCGATATCGCGCGGCTAGCCGGCAACTTTGAGCCAACGGGTGAAGAACGAGCGACCGGTGAAGAGCCGAAGACGCGAGTGATCCAGGATGTCACTTTCGTCAGCAAGCTCTCGATGGACCGTCTGCTGCGCGGAATCATGACCCTCGACAGCGGCACCGACGAAGGAAAGGTCGCCCAAGGCATCGGACCCGACCTGCGCTCCCCCTACCGACGCACCGTGGCCATTGACCTGAAGAACATTCTCTTTCGGCCGATCATCACGGCCCGTTCGGTATGGATGAGTTCGCTCGGTGACGTGATGCCGCTCCGCGTCGCATATCTTCCGGCGGAACACCGATCGGAATTGATCGAGCCGACTGCGGCGACTAGTCCGCTACGTGCACCCGAGAATCTGCTGGCGGCGTTGCAATACGCTGATGCCGCGGTGCATGAGCAGCTCGACAAAGCGCTCGCCGGATTATTCGAGGGGACACACGTCTGTCTGGATGCGACCGAACGGGTGCAACTCTGTTTGCGCGTAGCCGTCACCACCCCGACATTGACGGGGAACCCGATTCAAGATGCTCAGACTTATGGGCAATTGCGGTCCCTGCAGCAGGAAGGTGAGGGGGCCAAGAACTGTGCGGCGATCATTCTAACAATGCTGTTGTGTCAGGGCCGAGTGATCCTGATCGACCAGCCGGATGCCGGCTTGCAACCGGAGGTCAGCCGCCGGCTGGGAGCATGGATCGCAGAGAACGCCGCGGCGCTTGGTTGTCAGGTCTTCGTGACGACACGCGATCCGGCGTTCCTCACGGGGCTGTTTACCGGCAATGCCGACGTGTCGATTTGGCGGCTTACGCGGCGCGATGACTTCACGCGATTCGAGGGTATACCGACCGAAGTCGGCAAGGCGTTAGCCACATTTCCGTTGTTCGCGTCGCAGCAAGCGATCGGCTATTTGTTGCGCGATGGCGTCATCGTGACACCGGCGAGCGCCGACGCGGTCGTGTACCAGGCCGTCGCCGAACGGCTGGTGCGAGTGCATAACTTTGGCTTCCTGCAGGCCCACGGTGCTCGCAATTTGACGTTCGTTGTCAAGGCGCTGCGGCGAGCGAATCTGCCGACCTGCGTTGTCGCCGAGCTTGATCTGTTTCAATCGGAAGCGAACTTTACCGAGTTGATTAAGTCACTAAGTAATAGTTCGCCGCCAACTCCGTGGCTGGCGACGCGCGAACGGTTGGTGAGCCACATTGAGGGTTGGTTCGATGCACAAGAGCTGTCGGCCACGTCGCACGAAGTGGAGGATTTTCTCGATCAATTCAAACAGGGGACCGGCACTCCGGAAGTTCGTACGCCTGCGAATCCGAGTCTTACCGCCAAGACAAAATGGGATCGGCTGCGACGCGAGCGACTGACAGCCTTGCCACCGGAGCTGCGGATCTGGGTCGAAGAGCTGCTGGAAGACCTCAAGCGGATCGGGCTGTTCGTCTCACCGAAGGGACGATTGGAAGGCTGGATCGCCTTCGCCGCGGATGCGGACGACCCCGAAGGTTGGCTCAATCGCGCGATGCAGATGCTGCACAATGGCGACTGCCCGGCCGAGTTGCGAGCATTCGTGGCGGAGATGACCGCGCACATGAAGGCGTCAGTGACTTCGCCGCGGACTACACGCGCCGGCCACGGCGCATGATCCGCAGCCGCCCGTGCCGCAGCCATTTCCGGCCGCATCCTCAGTACCACACCCCGGACCGCAACCCTCCGTCAAGGTTTGGGCGAAGCGGTGGAACTGCACTTCCGTGTCGTACACGGCGGCCAGTTCACTGGTCAGCGAGTCCAACTCGGGGGACGTTTCCCCAAGAAAATAGAAATAGAGCGAACGGCCGTCGAACAGATGCTCGACGTCCATCAACACCGCGGGCAGGCCGCGATCCCGCAACAATCTCTCGCAGGCTCGAAACGCCTCGTCCTTGTGCTTCTCGAGGCGGGCCAACAGTAGTTGATCTTCGACGGTAACCCGACGCAGCACCGTCCCATCCATGTCGGCACCGTCGACGTCGTCCTCCGCCAGCACTTCGCCGATTTCGATCCCGCGCAATGTGCGACAAACCACGGTGGACCGGCGCGGATAGCGCATTCCGTCCGCCGACGTGAATCGCCCCACGTGACCGAACAATCCGACGCGAATGAGGTGTGGTGCAAACATTGGTATCGAAACAGGCTTTGCGGCTAACTGGTTACTTCACTGAACGAACTCACCGCTGATCATCGCCACAAGATCGCGCTGTGACAAGGTCTCGTTCAGTGTAATCAATAAGTCATTCGTCGCGGTCCCAGCGT
>CAZFLF010000336.1:0-7115 GCA_964519825.1 uncultured Pirellulaceae bacterium
GGCATGAGCTTGGCGGCCGTAGTTCCGCGACGATGATGTTTGGCCATGCCGAAACCCTGGCGGAGCGCATCGAACATCTCGATCGGCTGCGCGCATTGCAAGACGAAACGGGCGGATTCACGGCGTATATCTGTTGGACCTTTCAGCCTGAACACACCGATATGGCTCACGTACCGCCTGCCGGCTCGTACGACTACCTCAAGACCCAAGCAGTCTCGCGGTTGTATCTCGACAATTTCCCAAACATCCAGTCGAGTTGGGTCACACAAGGGTTGAAGATCGGGCAACTCGCATTGCTATTCGGTGCCAATGACATGGGAAGTCTGATGATCGAAGAAAACGTTGTCGCCGAAGCCGGCACCGTCCATTTTCTCACGTTGACTCAGATTCGCTCCGCGATCTCCGAGTTGGGATTTGAACCGAGGCAACGCAACGTCTTCTACGAATTAGTGCCGGAAGTCCGCGAACGATTCGCAATCGAAGCGAATCGCTTGCGAGAGTCCGAGGCGCTCCCCGTGTTAGCCTGAAATGTTCGTTTTAAGACGGAACACTTGCGCGAGCGGAAGTTCAAAGTGCCACAGAACCTAACCGAACACATGGGATTGCCATCGCGACGCAGCTGGGTGATGCTCGGCTTAGTGATGTGCATGGCTGGCGCCGGACATTTCAATCGCGTCAGCATTTCCGTCGCGGGTTCCGAAGCGATCATCGACAAGGAGGCCGGTGTCGAAGCGACACCTGCTTCCACGTCACGTCCTGGCATTAGCACCACACAAATGGGGACCGTGTATTCGTCGTTTCTGGTGTTTTACACCTGTTGTATGATCCCTGGTGGTTGGCTCATCGACCGCATCGGCCCCAAATGGTCGCTGGCATTGATGTGCCTCGGTTCCGCGCTGTTCACGTTCTTGACCGGTGTCATCGGGCTTGTCTGGCAGGACCCGGCCTTGTTATTGGTGGGGCTCCTGGTCGTCCGGTCGCTCATGGGCGTCACCAACGCACCTTTGCATCCGGCCAGTGCGCGACTAGTCGCCGACTGGTTCCCCGGATCCGCAACCGCACTGGCGAATGGGATGGTCACCTTTGCCGCCTGTATTGGAATGGGAATTGTTTACGTTTGTTTTGGACTCTTGATCGACGCGTTCGGTTGGCCGGTAGCATTTCTGATAACCGGGGGTGGCACTCTGTTGCTGGCGTTGCTTTGGATGATCCTGGCGGAGGATGGTCCGATTGCCGAGGTTGCGAAAGAGGAAGCATCCAGCGCGGAGACCCGTGGCTTGCAAAACAGTTGGACGTTGCTGGCGAATCCAAGCTTACTCAGTTTGACAGCCAGCTACGCGGCGGTCGGATACTTCCAGTATTTGTTCTTTTACTGGATGCAATTTTACTTCGAGAATATTCTTAAGTTCGAACCATCGAAAAGCCGTTGGCTCTCGACTGCCATGACCTTTACCATGGGTCTTGGAATGCTCATCGGAGGGAGGCTGGCCGACCACCGCAGGTCCGGCGGAGGAAGACACGCTCACCGGATAGTGCCGATCGCCTGTTTGTTGGTCAGCGCGGTCTTGGTGCTAATCGCCGTTCTGAGTTCCAACAACAACCTGAAGATCGCGTTGTTCCTGTTATCGATGGCGGCGGTTGGAGGAACGGAGGGCTCGTATTGGACCCAAGCGGTCGCATTAGGGCGGACGCGAGGAGGAACTTCTGGCGCCATCTTGAACGCCGGAGGCAATGTGGGAGGGTTGCTTGCCCCCATCGTGACTCCACTCATCGCCAAGTATTTCGATTGGCAATACGGATTGGGAGCGGCCAGCGTGGTTTGTGTGGCGGGGGCGATCTTATGGTATTGGGTCGAGCTTCCCGCAGATCGGCAGCCGAGCTACCAGAAAGTTACCGCATGAAAATCATGTCAGTGTGGCACGACGCTCCGCGTCGTGAATTACGGCACAATCGGCATGTAGGCTCCGACTTCGCACTTCCCTCTCACGCCAGAATCTCTTGCACCACACGCCCTTCGACGTCGGTGAGCCGGTAATCGCGGCCAGCGTGGCGGTAGGTGAGTTTGGTGTGATCGAAGCCAAGCAGGTGCAAGATAGTGGCGTGCAAATCATGTACATGCACCGGGTTCTCGGCCACGCGAAATCCGAAGTCGTCCGTGGCGCCATAAACCGTTCCACCACGAATGCCGCCCCCCGCGAGCCAGACTGTGAAGCCCCAATGATTGTGGTCGCGTCCACCACCTGACTTGCCGTCGACCAATTCGACAACCGGCGTGCGACCGAACTCGCCACCGCAAATCACCAGAGTGCTGTCCCACAAACCACGTTGTTTCAAGTCGGTCAGTAACGCTGCGATCGGGCCATCGCATTCGTTCCCCAACTTGCGATGATTCGCGGCCAGATCGTTGTGGCTGTCCCACGGTTGCACGTCACCGTGATAGACCTGCACGACTCGCACTCCATGCTCGACCATTCTCCGCGCCAGCAGCAACTGTCGACCATGGACGCTGTCACCGTACGCCTCCAAAACGTGCTGTGGCTCGCGCGATGTATCGAACACCTCGGACGCTTCCAACTGCATCCGAAACGCCAATTCAAACGCTTGAATCCGCGCCTCCAGTTCGGATTCGTCCGCACGCTGGGCCTGATGGCGGCGATTCAACTGGGTCAGCAGGTCTAGTTGCCGACGCTGATCGCGTCGCCCAACCGAATGGCTGACGATGTTCTCGATCAATTCCTCCACTCGCGTTTTTCGTGTGTCGAGATGCGTCCCTTGATAGATGCCGGGTAGAAACGCGGACCGCCAATTCGAGACGTCGGCGACCGGCAATCCCGGACACATTGCCACGAACCCCGGCAGGTTTTCATTCTCGGTGCCCAATCCATAGGTCGTCCACGCGCCGTAACTTGGCCGCGAAAGTCGCTCGTCACCACAATTCATCAGCCGCATTGACTGTTCGTGATTCGGTGTGTTGGCATGCATGGATCGGATGAAGCAGAGGTCATCCACATGAGCGGCGGTCTTGGCGAAGATTTCACTTACCTCCATGCCGCACTCGCCATATTTCTGAAAGCGGAATGGCGAACCCATTGCCGCCCCCGTGTGCCGTTCAGTCGTTAAGTTCCCGGCCGGCAGCGGTTGTCCGTCGTACTTCGTCAACAGCGGCTTTGGGTCAAACGTGTCCACCTGCGAAGGACCGCCGTTGAGGTAGATATGAATGATGTGCTTGGCCCGCGCGGCAAAATGCGGCAGCTTCGCGGCCAGGGGGTTGATCGGCGCCGCCTCGGCCCCCAGCATCCGTGCATCGTTCAACACGCCGGCCAATCCCAACAGCCCTAATCCTGTTCCGGTTCGGCACAACATTTCGCGGCGAGTCAGCATGAATCTGTCTCTTTCTCTTGCGTAGCACCAGCATTTCGCTGGTGCCCGTGCCAGCGAGACGCTTGCACCACGTTGCGGTCAATCGATGTACATGACTTCGTTACCGACGAGCAATACCTGGCAAAGCTGTTCCCACGACGACAACTTCGACTCACTATCTGGAGCTTCACTGAGGAATGCACGGCAGGCTTCCGTCTCGTCGCCGGTTGGCACTCGTTGATAGGCGATCTGGTACAGGACTGTGATTCGCTCGCGATCGTCTGGAGCATCCGCGGCCACACGCGCAGCCAATGCCTTCGCCTGCTCCATAACAAACTCAGAGTTCAACGCGAACAGAGCCTGCTGCGGCACAACCGTTCTGGGCCTGCGCTCGACGGATTGATCCGGGGATGCAAAGTCGAAAGAACGGTACACGTCGGGAAGGCTCTGGCGATCCACTAACCCATACACCGTCCGCCGCTGGTTCGTGGGCTCTCCGGCAACATTCACAGGTCGCCCGCCGATTTGATGTTTCAACCGTCCGGAGATCGCCAGCATGGTGTCACGTAGGGCCTCGAATTCCAACCGGCGCCGATTCATTCGCCCGAGCAATTGGTTCTCCTCGTCACGACGGAGCGTAACGGCTACGGGCTGTCCCGAAGCCTGTTGGTAAACGCTAGACGTCATGATCCAGCGATGTAGCCTCTTCAACGACCAACCTTCGGCGATGAATCGGCTGGCCAGGTGATCGAGCAGCTCCGGATGTGTGGGCGGAGCGGTGCGTCGCCCGAAATCACTGGGGGTGGCCACCAGCGGTTCGCCGAAATGATACATCCAGACGCGATTGACGAGGACTCGCGCGGTGAGTGGATTTTCGCGTGCAGTGATGCTGCGAGCTAAAGCGAGTCGCCCACTTCCGGATCCAAACGGCGACTGTTTTTCGCCCGACAGCAACGTCAAAAACTGGCGCGGAATCGCCGGCCCCAGCCGCGAGGAATTCCCACGCACAAAAATATGGGGGTCATGAGGTGTTTCGGCGTCGTTCAGCACCATCGCGCGTGGCGGCGCATGTTGAGACTTGACCGCCATGCCATCCAGCTCCTTGATTAAACCGCCGAACTGATCGGTTTGTTGCCGCGACATGTACCGCCGAGTATGGCTCTTGGGAAAGTAGCCAGGGCTTTCCGCGCCAGTCAAGAGTCCGAGCAATTGCTCGCGCGCCGGATCGCGAGTGATAGGTGAGGCCGATTCCGCTTGGATTGGTCGCTGGGACTGTTTGTAGATGTTCTGCAGCAATTCGCCGTAGCACCGAGCGACATCCGCCGGCTGGTGCAGACTGGCGGACGCTAAGGCATCGCGCACGAACGGATTGACTTGCCCAGGACCGACCCCAGGCGGCAGCAACTTCCAACGCCCAACGATCGCGGCGGCGGCCGCTGCAAACTCCCCCTCCGCGACCTTGCCTTGTAACGACATCAACTCATGCCACGCGCCGAATGCGGGATCATTGGAAACCGCTCGCCGCGCGATCAAGCGTCGCCAGCGAGCTACAATGGGCGGCCGCAGATCTTCCGGCGCCAGCGACAGGAAGAAGATGGCCGTCTCCATTGGATCGGGTTCGGTGGTCGCGACGCGGACCAGGTAGTCACTGACACGCTGTTTTGCAGTTTCCGTCAACAGCGTGAACTGTTCGTCGAGCATCTTCCGCAATTCGTCGCGCTTCGCGGCGTACTTCTGTTCGAATTCGACCGCCTCCGGACTGATTCCCGGCGGACCGATTGCGGGCAACTCCAATGGTGCTTCGCTGCTGGCAAAGACTCCGTAGAGAGAATAGTAGTCGGCGGTTGGAATGGGATCCGATTTGTGATCGTGACATCGCGCACAAGCCAGCGTCATGCCGAGCAACCCGCGTCCCACAGTGTCGATCTGATCATCGATGACGTCGTGAACGTTGCTGTCGTACATGCGGCCCAAGGTCAGGAATCCCAGCGCCGCCAAACGCCACGGCTCGACGGCAGGCTCGATCAAGTCCGCCGCCAATTGCTCGTGAATGAACCGATCGAATGGCACATCTTCGTTGAACGCCCGAATCACATAGTCGCGATAGGTGTAGGCGTACGGGCGAATGCGATCGTCGCCGTACATCAACACGCCATCTTTCGTATCGGCAAACCGCGCGACGTCGAGCCAATGGCGGCCCCACCGTTCTCCGTAGCGCGGTGAATCGAGCAACCGATCCACAACCCGTGCAAAAGCTTCCGCAGTCGGGGCAGGATCACTGGCAAACGTCTGGACTTCGTCCCAGGTCGGCGGCAGGCCAATCAAATCAAAGTAAGCTCGACGAAGGAGCGTACGCCGATCGACACTCGCTGCCGGCTGCAAGCCGACCGCTTCGAGCTTCTCCAATACAAACGCATCGATCGCGGTCTGCGGCCAGTCGGCGTGCTTCACGCGCGGCGGTGCGGGATTCGTAATGGGACGAAATGCCCAGTGCTGCCGGTCGGCATTGGTAATGTGAAACGATTCGCGCGGGGCGATTTGCGTGGCTTCGGGCCACGGGAGCCCTGCGGCGACCCAGTCCGCCAACAACTGGATCTCGGATTCCTGGAGCGGAGCGTCGGGAGGCATCTTGAGCTTGCCCGTGCGACGCACCGCCCGCACCAACAGACTCTCATCGGGCTTGCGTTCCACCGCGGCTGGTCCTCGATCACCGCCACGCAGCAGGTCAGTACGGGAAGTCAAGCGCAACCCCGCTTCAGGATCCGCCGAGCCATGACACTCCAAGCACTTCTCCACGAGCAACGGGCGAATGCGTTTCTCGAATAACTCCGCGCCGTCGTCGCCGTAAGCCAAGGAACCGGCCAGGCACATGAACGCCAATGCATATCGATAATGTTGTCGCAGCATGGTCGAGGTGGGCAAAGTCAGGAGGGGGGAGAGGCAACCCAAGGATCGGGCCGCAGTCTTGATCTCAGTATAGGCTACGGGCCCGATTGTCGCAGCTCTGGTCTCACGCCATGATGCCGCGTCATCCGTTGGAATTGTCGCCCGGAGGACTTGCTTTATGACCACTCGGTTTGTATTTGTCGGATTTCGTCATCCGCATATCGAGGACATGTATCGCCGCTGCTGCCAGCGACCGGACGTGGAAATCGTGGCTTGCTGCGAGGAGGACCCAACGACTCGCCAAGCGCTGGCCGAGCAGGGCCGGGTGAAGATTACTCATGATCGATTCGACCAGGTCCTGAACGATGTGAACTGCGACGTCGTGGCGGTCGGCGATTGCTTTGGACGACGCGGGCGATTGTTACTCGAGGCACTGAGTTAGAGAACGGCGCGGGGGTCGTTTTTGATGTGTCGTATCTTTCTCCCGATTCGTTCGGCTACGTGATGCCCTTAGTATTGGCGATTTACGATTTGGGGAGATGGCGGCGCACTCGTTACGGGAGTGAATCAGCCGACGCTAACGCTGTACAAGAATGGTGAACAGCAGCCACGTGAATTGCCATTTCCACCGGGGCGACCAGGCGAGTATCTGGAGGCATTTCTCCGCGAGATCCGCGGCCAGCGGGAGGGGCTGCATCTTTCGTCGGCCGAATCGCTGCACGCTGCACGGACCAGTCTGTTGTTACAGGAGGTTTCCGATCAGGGGACCGCCTATGTGCCGGTTCCGTACTGACGAGGTTAGACTCTTGGCGTGGCAACACGCGGCTCGCATGTTGGGTCGGGTAAACGAACTTTCGAGCCGCGTGTCG
>CAZFLF010000337.1:0-7104 GCA_964519825.1 uncultured Pirellulaceae bacterium
CATCTCGGCGAGCACGTGGTACCTTTGGCAAAGTGCATTGGACCAACTGGTGCGATTCACGCCTTCGAGCCACAACGGCTGGACTTTCAAATGTCGAACCGAGAACATCTTTGGAGACTTACGGGAGGTGAATATTCTGGCCGCCCCGACGACGGCCACCGTGGACGTATCGGGACTCTGTCCGGTGACGGGCGCGCAAAGCCCCTTGCCCGCCAAACCGCCGTGACGAATGATTGGTATCACTTAGGGCACTCAACCAGGAGGATTCGCATGCCATCAATCCAGAACATCAGCGTGGAAGTCTCGCCCGGGGAACTGATCGACAAGATCACGATTCTGGAGATCAAGTCGGAACGGATCAAAGATGTGGAGAAGTTGAAGAACGTGCGCATGGAACTCGCCACGCTCGTGGCTTGTCGTGATCTCGCGATCGAGGCTTCACCGGAACTGGCCGAACTGACCATCGAACTGAAACAAGTCAACGAGAGCTTGTGGCAGATTGAGGACCAGATTCGCGAGTGCGAACGGCATCGTGATTTCGGGCCCAAGTTCATCGAACTCGCACGGTCGGTCTACAAGAGCAACGACCGCAGATCGGCGCTGAAGCGTCAGATCAACGAATTGCTCGGCTCGCGGTTGATTGAAGAGAAATCGTATTCGGAGTATTGACCAATTCGGTTTTCCACACCTTTAGTCATTTCTAGCGATTGTTCGGTTGCCACGGGACTGCGCCGCCGCGATGCATTTGGACACGCAATGCCGCCGAGAGTTCGGTGAAGATCCGCTTCTCTTGCGCCGCGCGGTTGGTGGTTTCCCGAGGGTCGTTCTTCAAATTGTAAAGTTCGAGCGGAGCGAAGGGGCTGTCCTGCAGTAATTTCCACTCGCCGCGGATCAACGCCTCGATGGTCTTGCCGCCATATCCTGCGCCCCCTTCACGTCGCACGAAATAAAGATCTCGCTCGGCTGGCGGTTGCGACTGTCCGAGCAGTGTCGAGAGAATGCTTACCGCGTCGAGTCCCGCTGGAGACCGCACATTGGCGGCTTCACAACAGGTCGCCATGATGTCCATCGTCACGGCGGCCCGTTCGCTGCGGCTCGCCGGTTGCACCTTGCCCGGCCAGCGAATCGCGCATGGAACACGCAAACCCCCTTCATAGACATGCTGTTTCTCACTGCGCCAGGGACCGTTATTGGCTTCGTATTTCAACACGCCGCCATTGTCGGAAGAGAAGAAGACCAACGTGTTCTCCGTCAGTTTGGTGCGGTCGAGCGTGTCGAGTACGCGGCCAATCCCCCCGTCCATGTGTTCGATCAGCGCGACCAGTTTGGCACGCATATCCGAGATGCCGGGCTCGCGCGCCCGCACTTTCGCGACCCATTCCGGCGGCGGCTGAATCGGATCGTGTGGAGCGTTGAAAGCCAGGTAAAGCAGAAACGGCTGCTGTGTCTTGGCTCGCTCATCCAGGTAATTACACGCCCATTGGGAGAACAAATCTGTAGCGTGTCCCCGCGGATCGATAACCTCGGCGTTGTGTCGCATGTAGTTTTGGCCGTGTCGCAAGTGCGTCCAATAGTCGTCCATCATGTCGCCGAGGAATCCGTGGAAGAAATCAAAGCCACGCTCAGTGGGCGTGTTCGGAGACTCCAGTCCAAGATGCCACTTGCCGACAATCGCGGTGTGATAACCGGCCGACTTCAGCAGCTGAGGCAGCAGCGGCACATCGGTGCGGAGATAGCCCCAGGAATCCTCGGCATGAGTTCGGATCACTCCCGGCACTCCCGCGCGATCCGGATGCAGTCCCGTCAGCAGCGACGCGCGCGTTGGGGAACAGACGGGGCAGTTAGCCCGGAAGTTCGTGAAGTTCATTCCCTCGCGAAAGAGACGGTCGATCGCCGGCGTGCGAATGTCCGGCGTCCCAAAGTCACTGTAGTCACCGCGTCCCAGATCATCCGCGAGGATGATGAGGAGATTTGGCTTCGCGGCGTCCGCGGAGATTGCGGAACGCTGAAAAACCAGGGCGCCGAGCAGCAACGCGAGAACGAAGCGCATGAATAGTGACCACCGGTGGTGAATAATAAATGACTAAGGACTAATGACTAAGGACTAACGAATGACCAAGCCTGAATGTCCAATGACCAATGATCTCGAGTCGCGGAGTGGCACAGTCAGGACGTGGGTGGCAGTTTTCCGTACTGAGGAATCCGTACTTCATACTGGATGCTGCGAACCGAGCATTTGTTCCTGAGCACCGTACTCCGTACTCAGTACCCCGTACTTCTATTGCAATTGGGGTTCACCCGGCACGAGATTGGATTGATGGCTTAGGACCGCGGCCCGAATCTCATTGAGCACGTTCGCATGGTCGCTCGCGACGTTTCGCGATTCCCCAGGATCGATCCCGAGGTGGAACAGTAACGGCGGGTCGTGGAGGACTTCCTTGGGCTGCCCGTAACCAGTCTGCGTCATGAAATGCGATTTCCATTCGCCGACGCGGCATGCCATGAGTTTGTCGCCGCGATAGAAAAAAAACGGGCGATTCACTTGTGGCTCGCCTCCCAACAACGAAGGCGATAAGTCAATTCCGTCGACGGGTCGATCTGTCGGCAAAGCCGCACCGGCCAGCGTGATGGCAGTGGTGAACAGGTCCATGGTGGTAGCCAGTTCCCGGTTCACTCCCGGCTTGATACTGCCCGGCCACCACGCGATGCCCGGAACCCGCATGCCTCCTTCCCAGGTGCTTCCCTTGCCGTCACGCAACAGTCCCGCGCTTCCGCCTTGATTTCCCATGATGAGCCACGGGCCGTTGTCACTAGTGAAGAAGACGAACGTCCGCTCCGCGATCCCTTCCGTGCGCAGCGCCTCGAGAACTTGCCCCACGCTCCAATCCAGTTCTTCGACCGCATCGCCATAAATGCCGCGGCGACTTTTTCCCCTAAACTCGTCGGACGCAAAAAGCGGGACATGTGGAAACGTGTGGGCGAAGTACAGCAGAAACGGCCCGTTCTTGTTCTCGCGGATGAAACGCACCGCCTCTCCGGTGTACCGTTTCGTCAACGTCGCCTGGTGCGCCGGCTGCTCGATCACTTCTCCGTTCCGCATCAGCGGCACGTTCCAACCGCTGGCCGGGGGCGTCGAGGACCCTGAGGAACCTCGCGGCAGATCCGGTCGAGCGTCCATGTCATTGGAATATGGGAGTCCAAAGCTGAAGTCGAAGCCGTGATCGAGCGGACGAGAACCGGCATGAATGCCGAGATGCCATTTGCCAATCTGGGCCGTGGCATAGCCGCGTGTCTTGACCGCTTCGGCGATCGTCATCTCGCTCGGAGGAAGTCCTCCTTTCGAGTTTTGGAACAACACTCGCCGCGCCCCGCACATGCCGTTGCGAATGGGATAACGTCCGGTCAGCAGCGCCGCGCGACTCGGCGTGCATACTTCCGCTGCCGAGTAGAACTCGGTGAATCGCAATCCCTCCGCCGCCATTCGGTCGAGGTTCGGCGTACGCATCGTGGGATGTCCGTAGCAACCGAGGTCTCCGTACCCGAGGTCGTCGGCAAACACGATGACGATGTTTGGCTTCTCGACCGCTGCGGCCGAACCACACAGCAGACAAGATAGAATTGCGGTCACAAGAATGCGTGGCATAGCGTCACCGGGCTTGGAGTTTGAGTTCCTCGAAACGACTTCGCATCGCGGCAAGTTGCTGGGCACGAGCCGGACCCCCCGCGAGATTATGCTCTTCATGTGGATCGGCGCGCAGATCAAAGAGCTCTTCATACTTGAAATCGGGCCAGAACAGATACTTGGCATCCTTGCGTACTAACGCCTGGGAAGAAGGAATGAAATCGATGCTGCGGATGGTCGAGTGTTCATAGAAAAACTCGTCACGCCATTCAGGCTTCGGAGCTGTCAGATAGAGTGGTGCGAAGTCGCGTCCTTGCATTCTCGGTGGTACGGCGATTCCTGCAGCGGTCAGGATCGTTGGAGCCAAGTCCACGTTCAAGACAAAGTCGTCGTTGGTGTGGCCGCGCACCGCGTCCGACATTCGCGGGTCACGTACAATTAACGGCACGCGGATACTTTCCTCGTAGGGGTACCATTTGTCGGCCAGACCATGCTCGGCATGGAAGTACCCATTGTCGGTTGTGAAGATGACGAGCGTCTGATCAAGCGTCTTCTGCTGCCTCAACTCCTCCAGCACACGACCGCAAGTCGCATCGACTTCGGTGGCCATGCGGTAGTAGGCCTTCATGTACGTCTGGTATTTCTCCGGCGAATCGAAACGCCAGTGCCAACGATTGCGTCCTTCGTTCTTTTCGTTCGCCAGGAACGAGGGGAGCCGTTTGAAGTGCTCATCGGTCGCGGTCTTCGGCACCGGGATGGTTACGTCACGATACCGCGATGCGCTTTCGGGCTGATACAGATATTGCTTTGGGTTCTGGTCCTCGGCATGCGTGGCGAAGAAGGCGAGCGTCAGACAGAACGGCTTGTCCCGCGGCCGAGTCCGCAGGAATTCGAGTGCGTCGTTCTCATTCTTCCGCGTGACGTGTATTTCGGTACCGTCGGGCTGTTTGAGGAAGTGACGGCCGGCATAGCTCCGACCGAAATCGAACTGTTCGGCTGGAAACTTGCCGTTATGCCATTTGCCGATGTGACCGGTCCAATAACCGCTGGCACGCAACAATCCAGGATAAGTTTCCGCCCACGGCGTTCGAAACATCTCGAATGCCGGATTGCCGTGCCGCGACATCCATTGACCGGTGAACAGTGTCGCCCGGCTCACGCCACAGATCGACGTCGTGACGCAATTGTGCCGGAAGCGACATCCATCGCGAGCGAGCGCATCGAGTTGCGGCGTCTGCACGACCGGATTTCCGGCGCAACCAAGCGTGTCGTGCCGCCAGTCGTCGGCATACAGCACGAGGATGTTATACCGGGCGTGCCCCGCTTTGGTTGACGCGGCTTCGCGTTGCTGCGTCTCGTCACCGACGCACGACTGCGCCACGCATACCAAGACGGCGGTCAGGACGAAGCACAACGAACGGATTCTCATTTTGCACCCACAGTTTTATTCAACTCACTTACGGGGAAAGTGGAGATGGACTTGGTTGTGCATCGTGTACAGCCGAAGCTTGTTTCCATCGAGCACGATAATCCCGCTCGACTTGTTGGACTCGATCGGAAGGAGCGGATTGTGTTCGTACTTTTTCCAATGCCGTAGGTCGGTCGACGTCGCGATGTTGGTGGTCCACTTGCCATTTGTCTCTCCCTGACCGTGATAGTAGACATAATACCGGCCGTGGAACGATACGAGCTGGTTCACAGCAATTTGCTTGCTGTCGTACTTTCCTGGCCCAGGACGAAGGACAGGTTCGTCCTGCAAGTTGGTCCATTGCTTGAGGTCCGAGGAGGTGGCGAGCCACACGGCTTCATCGCGGCGTTCGTAAAGGAGCCACCAGCGGTCATCCGCGAACCAGGCCGTCGGGGTCCCAAAGGGTCCTTCTGTGATCGGCTGGCCATCCGTGCGGCGGATATCCAGTGTCCCCTGACGCGTCCAATGGACGCCATCGTCCGACGTCAGCAACTGGGCATGGTCGTGCAGCCCCTCGGCGAACATGTAATATCGTCCGCCATGTGGGACAACCATCATGTCTTCGATCCAATGTTGATCGTAGATCGGACCATCGCCATGGCGCGTCCAGGTGATGCCATCCGGCGAAGTCGCATATCCCAGTTTCATCTGGGTATTTGGTTGGTATCCCGTGTACCACATTCGCCACTGATTGTCCTCGCGCAGAATCCAGCCCCGTTCGCGGATCCGCTCGTCCCAATGTCCGGGTCCTCGTCCGGTAAAGATCGGGTTGTTCTCGTAGGGCATGAACTCAACCAACTCAGACGGAAACTCTTCCGTCCCGACCTTGGGATCGTCCGCGGCTCGCGACACCGAGAACAGGATCAGTAGCAGCGCGATAAGAGACCAGCGAAATGCGGCGATACGAGTCGACCGGCTCATGTTCTTTGTTTCCTTAGGAGGAATAAGGTACAAGCAATTCGTTTTTTTTGTTCTTGCTTCTCCTCACAGTCAGCCACCAAAACAAAATACAGAGTCGGATCCCCGTTCTCCTTGATCCGTCCGGACGAAGGGCTAAGCCAATCTTTTTTTGTCGGACCGCTCGAGGACCTTCTGAAACGAGGGACTCAGGCTCAGTACTAACTGCTCGACATCGCCACCCGTGACGGGAATGACTGCTGCCAACGTGCTGCCGTCCTTAGTCACGAGCAGAGGCTCATGGCTTCCTGGGACTACATGCGGCGTCAGCGCCGCGACTTCTGCGAGATCAATGGACTTCATAGCTGGATCTCCACTCCACCAATTCGAAGCTTGTCCCGTGGATCGTCTGGTTCGAGCATGGAGCAATCTTTAGTTGGTACCGTCGGCCAACCGTTCCACTTCCGAACGCGTGACACTTCTCTCCTTGCGACGCCTCGCAATCAGCTGCCAAAAGCTTTCGCTGATACCCAATTCCAGCTGCTCTTGGTCCAAGCCTTCCAACCCCACGACCAACGCGACCGGGAGCCCGTCGCGTGTCAAGATTACGCGATCCCCTTGGGATTCACGGACACAATCGTCAAGGGTTGCCTGTTCAATTCCGAATGTCTTCACAGTATTCCCTCCGTCGTTAAATCGGGCGGTTTGCGACGAGTCGCCCGAATTGTGACCAAGTTTTTCGCGTCGTCCAAATCGTAGAACACACGGAGTTTTGACCGCCTTCTTTGCGGCATGGTTAGTCCGATTTGGGCTCCAACCTTGCCCGCGCTAGGCGCACTGCGTCGTGCAGTTTGCGTTCGAGTTTTTTCTTTGGCAACAAGTCCTTCAAATAGCTGGCGACGTGGATGCCGCTTTTGTGAAGCTCCAACAAAGCGACATGTTCCTCACGCTTGCCCGCGCACAGGATGATGCCTAGCGGGTCGTCTTCGCCGGGCTCGCAGGCGTGGTGTTTGAGCCAGCTCAGATAGAGTTCCATCTGCCCTTTGTCCGCGGCTTCAAATTGGCCAATTTTCAAGTCGATGGCCACGAGCCGGTGCAGCTTGCGGTGGTAGAAGAG